>CAYQJO010000015.1:0-22547 GCA_964417785.1 uncultured Anaerolineaceae bacterium
TTACCCCCTGGAACACCGGTCTAACCGCTGAGGAATACGAACCGTTCGCCGGCGACCTCAACACTGTGAGTGCCATGTCCGCCTACCTGGGCGAGCAGGCCAACCCATATGACTACGGCTGGATCGCTGAAATCGAACCGCGTACCAGCACCACCGACCGCGTCACCAAGCACTACGCCATGGGCCGCAAATCCAACGAGAACGGCTGGGTCACTCCGGACAACCGCACCGTCTACTTCGGTGATGACGGCACCGACGTGATGCTGTTCAAGTTCATCGCGGAATCCGAAGGCGATCTGAGCTACGGTACGCTGTACGCCGGCAAGGTTACCCAGACCGGCGGCACCGGTGCCGACCATGTCTTTGAGATCGAGTGGATCGAACTCGGCACCGCTGGCAACGACGAAATCGAAGCCGCCATCCGCGAGCTGGACGGCCAGCTCTAACTTTTCATAACAGCAGTATCTCTACGTAACACACAAAAGCCCCACCGCATGGTGGGGCTTTTAACATCTTGTTGACGACCTATCAACCGCCGCTCTGTGCGGCGTAGTGTTCTCTCAGGCTGTTCGGATTGCGGATCACGATCATCACCGCAGCTTTTTCTTCTTCTGTCAGAATACGTCCCCAGGGTTCCATCTCGGTACCCTCGACACCGAGATTGATGATCTCCAGCAGTTTTTCATCGGTCATACGTTGAACACGCGGCTCCGTCAGATTAGCCACGCCAGACCCGCCCTCACCGAAATAGCCATGGCACTCCGAGCATTCATTCAGAAATACCTCAATGCCAAAAGCCAGTTGCGCTCCGTCACCGGCATCACCCTCGGTCGTGGCGGCGACTTCTGTCGGACTGGCTTCAGTGGGTTCGACTACGGTGGCCGGAGCCTGTGTCGGCTGAACGCCAAACACGACGCCGGTGGCCGCTTCCTTTTCGGCATACCACACACCGCTAACTGGCGCACCGAATGTCAGATCACCATAGCCTTCCAGATAGCAGGCATTCACGGCAAAACTGCCAACCGCCCGCTCCGCATCCATGAAGTAACCCGAAACCGGGCTGCTACCTGGCGCAATCGCCTCAAAACTGGCGACACAACCATGCGTATTCATAAGTTCCACCAGATTCTCGGCCATCCCCTCAAACTGGAACTCGAAGCGGATGTTACCGGATGGTATACCACCCCCGTCGACATCAAAGGTGATCGGTGCCGCCAACTGCTCCGTTGCCGATCCGAAATACGCCATCCCTTGCCACGATCCGCCAGACGGCAGATCGACATAAGGCTGAGGTGGAAGCGAGTCCTGTGCCAGAATCGGCAGCATCGCGGCAGCCGCCGCCACACCAAACAGGATTCCGGTCCATCGTCTTTGCCACATTCTTGCTACTCCTCATATGATTAGTCACCTGCTTGTGTTGCTACCACACCGAAGACCGGTGCCTGCCCTTGTGGTATATCCGTCGGTACTACATCGAAGATCGGTGTCTCACCGCTGATTGGTGGTATATCCGTCGGTACTACACCAAATATCGGTGAGACACTCTCCGGGGTACCGGTCGGCATCACCGGCAATATCGGCGCACTCCTCGGCGTGGATGACGGCCCGGTGGTCGGGGTGAAGGTAGGCGGCATTGTAGGGGTCTGCGTCGGTGTTGGAGTCGATGTCGCCGTCGACGTCATCGTAGGAGTCAGGGTTGGTGTGGGTGTCGCCGTCGGCAGCAAATCTAGCTGCGCCACCCGCTGAAGTACCACACTCCAATCGCCATACAGTATCAGATCCACCAATCCGTTGATCTGATTATGAGTCAGCATACCGCCTTCGCTGAGTCCAAACGCGGCCATCTCGGTCCCATAGCGCCCGCGCTCGATCACACGGTATGTCTGCAACGCATCCTTCTGACGGACAATCTCATCGTTTAGCGCGGGATAGATGTCGAAGCCTTCGCCGTAGGGTCCATGACATTCCACGCAATTATAGGCGTAAATGTCGATCACCCCCTCAACAGACCGGTGGATATGGGCTTGCACTGTCTCGTCCTGCCGCTGCGGTTCGTTAAAAATACTGGCGAGCAGGACGAGCGCGATAACCAGTGTTGCGGTGAAGCCAATGGCCCGCTGCCCTCGGGTCATGCTTCATCCTCTGGCGGGAACGTATAATCATCAGGTGAAGTCTCCTCACGCTCAATGAGAACGCCCGTATCCACTTTCACCCGTCCGCGTGCGTCGATCTCCACCGGAAAACGAATCAGCGGTATAGGTGCTGGCGGATTCACCACCGCACCGTCTTCCTCAAATACGGACCCATGACACGGGCAAAAGAAACGCTGCTCGACTTCTTCCCACAGCACAATACAATCAAGATGCGTACACTTCCGATAGAGTGCCAGGAACCCGCCGTCCTCCGCCCGCACCAGATAGAACTGCCCGGCGTTAAATGGCGTCACCGTTCCCGGTGGGAAATCCTCCAACAGACCGGCAGTCATCACCTCACCGAAGGGCGAGTCGATCTGGCGCGAAGCCAGAAAACGCAGGCCCATGAAACTGGAGGCCCCGGCTGCTGTCCAGGCCGTTGCCCCCCACAATAATTTCAACACATCACGACGAGATGATTCAGGTGTTTGTTCGTCACTCACGCAAAAACCTCCCAGGGCATCATCAGCGCCCAGCCCGGACCTCTGAACAGATTACCGATCACCGTCAGGGTGATAAACGACGCCAGCAGCAGGGTGAACAAGGCCAGATGGCGTTCACCATGCGTGGCACCACCCCGGCGCAGCAGGCGCATAAACAACCAGATCACAACGACAATCACGGCCAGTGGCAAATACCCCGCCGCGATGCGTTCATCCCACGACGGCAGCAGACTCGCCAGATCACCGGTCTCGCTCAACAGGATCAACAGTGCCGTGATTCCAGTACCGGCAATGTAGCTCAAGGTCGCCAGACGTCTTCCCCGCCGGGACCGGAACCATACGCCAGTATTGCGCTCCGCCTCATCGTCACGGGCATAGGGCGTGTAGAGCAGCAAGATAACCGTCAGCAACGGAATAATGACCGCCGCCACATCCGGGTGAAAATGGAGCAGCAATTCCTGCAATCCGGCAAAGTACCACGCCGCTTTAGCCGGATTCGGTGGCATGTTCGGGTCCGCCGCATCCAACAAAGGCGCATCCACCATCGATGCCCAACTCAGCAGCAGCGCGATTGCCACCAGACCGTACACCACTTCAACACTCACCAGATGCGGAATGGTTGTCACCATCTCCTGGCGTTTTGGTTCACCACTTTCCGCTTCTTCCAGCGAGTGCGGGATCGATCCTTTATCCTTGCGGACGCGCCAGATGTGGAATGAACCAACCACAAGGAAACCGAGCGGGATCAAAATCACATGGAAGGCGAAGAAATTGCGCAGCGTCGTCTCGCCGACTTCATCACCGCCCAGCAGCAGTCCACGCAAGGTCTCGCCGACCAGCGGTAAGCGCTCGACCAACCCCATCATGACCGTCACTGCCCAGTATGAAAGCTGGTCCCAGGGCAGCAGGTAGCCGGTGAAGCTTGCCGCCATGGCCAGCATCAACAGGGTCAAACCCAGTATCCAGTTGAATTCACGGGGTGTGCGAAATGTGCCAGTGTAAAACACGCGCAGCATGTGCAAGAATGCGACCACAATCAGCAGATTGCCGCTCCAATGATGGAGATTGCGCACCAACTGACCAAACCAAACTTCGGTTTCCAATGTGATGATGCTTGAATAGGCTTCCTCTGTTGACGGTGTGTAACTGAACATCAACAGCATGCCGGTACCGATCAGCATGACCAGCAGCAAAATCGACAATCCGCCCAGACCGAAGGTATAGGTCAGCTTGAGTGCCGCTTTTGGAACCCGCGTCGCATGCAGATGGAGAATGAGGTCACTCGTGGAGAGCCGCATGCGCCCCCGGTCGTCTTGCGGCCACAGTGGAACACGCCGAATTGAACGCCAGACACGATTGGAAAAAGAGACCAGACTCATAACAATAATCCCCCTACGAACCTTTTTTGAAACTAACGCATGGCCTTTAACGCATATTTAAAAATATTCGGTTTTTCGATTAAGCAGATCGGCACCAACTATCGTGGGCTTTAGCCCGCCTGATGTGGCGAACCAGAGGTTCTACGCCACCATCAGGCGTTTTGAGGTAAAATCAGGGTGTCGTGAATGGAACAGTGACAACATGTAACTGGCGTGTGCCATCATGGGGGTTAAGCGCGTCAACACAGATGGCGTCACCGCTGCGGTTCCAGCGCGGGTGCAGATCGCAGCGCAAATCCCCAACCAGAAAGCGCGGTTCCAACATGGGAAAACGGTGCAGCAGGCTGACCGACTCATCGCGCATCCGCACCAGCAGCAGCCACTTTTCCAGTCCATCCAGCACATTCTGGTCGGTCACCAACCAGTTTCGATCTGGCGAAAATGTCATGTGACCGTCAAAGTTCAAATCGCCCTCAGCGACCAGCCGAAAATCGGAGTCGCCGTCTGTCACAAGAACATGCTCGCGGCCACGTCCACGAAAATCACTGGTGAAAATGATCTGGTTGGCGTCACGCCATTCAAAATGGGATACTCGTGTCCCAAACGGCACCACCTCACGCAGGTCCGTCCCATCCAGACTGGCCGTGAACATCCCGGTCTGCAATTCGCCGTCTTCCCAGCAGCGGCCCAGGAAGAAAAACCGGGTGTCATCCCGATTGAAGCCGACATGGTTGAACCACATGTCCTTCTCCCGCAGCATCGGATGCCGCTCGACCAGCATATCAAACACCTGCTTGATCGAGACGACCAACCGGGTCTCACCTGATTGCAGGTCCATCAAGAAGACACCATCGTTGTCCGGGTGTTTTTCGTCCGGGTTCGGATCAACCGTCCCGACATAACCCACAACCTTTCGCATCCGCTGGAGCCGTCCATAGGTCAGGCTCAGTGCGTAGCGGCCATTGCTGCTGACTGCATTCACCGGGCGCGGCAGAATCCGGCGCTGTCCGGTCTTGACATTGTGAATAACGGATACAATCTCGCCGTCCATCCGGTCATTGTGGACGAACCCGGTATCCGGCGTGATCCAGTGCAGCATGGCCCCCTGTTGCAGATTCCAGGCATGGGTTTCCGTAATCCGATCAAACACCCCGGTGGCCGCGTCCACCAGACCAATGACGGCCCCTTCCTCTGGTGCTGGCAGATGATCCTGAAACGTGCTTTCGATGCAAAGCAAATGGGTCTGCGAATGATTCCAGGGACACACACTGTAGTAGCCGAAAAAGTGATGGTTGGGTCCACTTGTGAGGGTACGAACATCCATGACAATTCCTTTCTTGCAAGAACCAAAAAAGGGACACAACGATGGCTGTGTCCCTGGAGCATATCACGATATCCTGGGTTTACTCTTCGAAGTAGAACTGCTCCGGATTGGCAACGCGGACATTGCGCAGCGATGTATCCGAAATAATGCCATCCGGCACGTTCTTCATGCGGTTGGATACGATAACCGGTGCCGGCGGCTCACCCACCGTACCGATGGCAAAGGGTGCTTCCTTGTGAACACTCACAAGCTGGTTCATCAAGTCGGCACGGACCTCGGTGTCCGGCTCGGCGGAGGCAAGCTCCCATAACGCCCATATCTGATTGATGGGATGATCCTCTGGCGGCTGCTCCCCACCAGACTGTCCGCGATACCAGCGAGCATATTTGGTGACATAAGTCTGCTGGCCTGAACCGCCGATGTAGGAAGTCGGATCAGCCTCGAGCAATAGACTGCGGTCGAAACCCCAGTAACCCACATCGACCTGATTGCTACTGGTGCGTTCTTCGTACAGTGAGCGCTCAACTGGATCAACCACAACATCCAACCCAATAGCACGCCAGTATTGCACCACCAGATCGATCTCGTCCAGAGCCGACTGGTTGCCAAGCTGTGAATGCAGCAGAGTGAAGAACACATCGCCTCCGTCAGGCCACTGACGCACACCATCGTTGTTAAACGTCAGGCCGATCTCATCCAGCAGTACATTGGCTCGATCTGGATCGTACTCGGTCCAACGCTGCTCGAACTCAGCGTCGAACTGCGGCGAACCTGTCACGGGTGATGCCTGCCGCACCTCGTACAAGCCGTCATAAATGAGGAGGTTGATCTCCTCACGATTGATGGCGACCGACAGGGCTTCGCGGAATCTGGGATCACTGAACAACTCGCGCAACTGAGGATCGTCATGGCTGGTATTGGGATGATAGGCGTTCGTCGTCGCGCCCTTCCACAGCAGCACACGATAGTCACCGACCTCTTCGTTCTCTTTGTAGAGCGTGAAGCTGGTCGCCGACACATGACGCTCGTGCATGTCGATCCGGCCCTGTGCAATCCATAGATCAAATACATTGTTATCATCAAAAAGCGCATGTTCAATGCGGTCGATGTACGGAAGCTGGTTACCCTCCGGATCGACACAGTAGAAGTACGGATTGCGTTCCATCACCACCGGATCGTTTAACGGCAGTGGCACGGTCATACGCCAGGCCGTCATAACCGGTACTTCCGAATTGAATGCCCACCACGCGATGGGACCTTTTGGTGTCGCATTGCTCTCGCCGAAGAGTTCCTGCCAGGTCGAGACGCCAGCCTTTTCAATCGCAGCATCAATCAATTCCTGATTGCCACCGAGATCGGGGATGTACTGGCTCAGATAGTGTGCTGGCGCACCCATCGTCGGCCCACCATGCTGCCCCTCAGTGTCGTCGCGAGCGATACGGAACGGCAGCAGCGGGTTCGGTGCGGCGAAGCGCACTGTGAATGTGTTCTGGTCGACAACTTCCAGTTCCATATTCTCGCCGCCGATGGTCAGACGTGAATAACCGTGCGACAGATCACCGAGGTAGTACCAGTCATACCAGAACTGCACATCTTCGGTGGTGAACAACACACCATCTGACCAGCGGAGGCCCTCACGAATGTGGAAGGTGAACTCGGTCGCATCATCGTTCTGAGTCCACTCGTCATAAAGTCCCGTCACAATCTCGATGGTCTCAAGATCTTCGGAGATGTCGAAGTGCAGGCCAAAGGCATAGATCAGTTTGGCCGGCCCCTGCATATCGGAAACACCTTTATAACCTCGACGCCAGATACCGCCGTACTGACCAATTTGCTCACGGACCGGCACCACACGCGGATTGGCGGGTAGACGCTCCTCAATCGGCGGCAGTTCACCGGCAGCGACCATCTCCGCCAACATCGGCGCTTCGTTATAGGTGACTTCCTGCTTTGCCAGTACGGACAGTGATGGAACCGAGGCAACGATGGCCCCCGCCGTACCGCCCGCCATCAAATGTAGAAAAGTTCGGCGAGAAAGCTGACTCTGCTCTGACATAAAAGTACCTCCCAACAGACACTAATTCAAAATACTGCGCTCTATCTGACAGCGCTGTCAATAATGTAACCCTTCTTAAGTGAATCTGTCAAGCAATTGATGGTATCATAAGGTCACTTGAGTTCGAGGATATTCATGAGAAGCAAGTCGGTTACCCTGGCGGATGTTGCCCGAAGGGCCGGGGTTTCGATGAAAACGGCATCCCGTGTCATCAACAATGAACCCTATGTTGGCAAGGCAACCCGCCAGCGCGTTCTCGACGTAGTAGCAGAACTGGACTATCATCCCAACCTTGTCGCCCGACGTCTGGCAGCCAAACAGACTCAAGTCATCGGCCTGCTGGTGCCATCCATTGCTTACCCGATCTTCCCGCAGATGATCCTGGGCGTGGAGCAGGTTATGTACGCTCACAACTATGACGTTTTGACCTACAACACTGAGGTTGAACCAGCACGTTCCCGCAACGGCCTGCAACTCCTCGCGGAAAACCAGGTAGACGGCGTAATTGTCGGCACGGTCAAAGGCATCTCGAATGAAGAACTGCGCCAACTTTTGGACAAACACCGTGCCTCAGTCCTTATCAACATGGTCCTACCAGACAGTCAGGCCGGTGTGGTGCGTCTGGATGTGGTTCACGGGGTCGATTTGATCGTGCAACATCTGGTTGCCAGGGGTCGCCAGAAAATCGCCTTTCTGACCTACCCGGTCATCCAATATAGTGCCACCGAGCGACTGCACGGATTTCGCCTGTCGATGGCAAAGTACAATGCACCATTGGACGAATCGCTCATTGTCACCTGCGCCGACGACCCAAAGGCCGCCTACGCGGCAGCACGAACGCTGCTCCAGGAGCGGCCCGATGTCGATGCTATTGTGTGTTACAACGATCTCGTCGCCGCCCATGTGATGAAAGCCTGCTTTGAAATGGACATTTCCATTCCTGATCAGGTTGCCATAACCGGATTTGACGACATCCTGTTCACCGATCTATGGAAGTGTTCGCTGACCACCGTTCACTCACCCGGCTTCGAGATGGGTGTCGAGGCAGCTTCAATGCTGCTCAACCACATCGAGGGCAAACGCGATGTGATCGAGATCGTCATCACGCCAGAGTTGATCGTCCGCGAGAGCGCACCCTAACGTGTGAAAACAAATGCCCATTCGCCATTTTGCGCCGGACCTTCCGCCGTCAGCACAATTCGGTAGAGACGATCACCCCATACCGGCGTCAGGCGTGTGTCATCGATCACCATTTCATCGACTTCGACAGACAAAATACCGGCGTCATAGATAATTGTTCCCGCACCCGCACGCCGACCGGCAGGGAGTTCACGGGTTGCAAGTTTAATCGTTCCTGGCTCACTCACATCAACCGGGCTGGCCGTCATGAATGTCTGCGTGATGATCGGCACTGGCTTGTCCAAATCGTATTGATCTGTCACCCTCAACGATTCATCACGGCGCAATGTCACCGTGCGCTGCCAGGACACGATTCCGGCTTCATCGGGATATGCCCCGGCGATGTCCGCCGCCAGACTCGCTGTGTCATTGTCGGCATGATATCGAACATCACGGGCAGCAAACACATTACCGTGCCCCTGAACCACACCATTGATCGTCGGCAAATTATGGTAATCGCTGCGCATGGTCCAGATGTCGTAGCGGTTGGGTCCAAAGGTCTTCGATGTGTACTCGCCCACCCCAGCGTCCAGGATGACGGGATTGCCGTCCAGATAAAGGATGAACTGGCCCACATCGTTGTGATTGTGGCTCTCGTTGTTGTTGGCACCCTTTGCTGCCACGAAGAAGCCATCCGTCGTACCGGCTTCGTCACGAGCAACCATCAATTGTATATCCGGCAGGAAAACATCACACGGCAGCAGCGGTCCGACCTCGGATACCGCACTTATAGAACTATAATGGAACACGGCGTTCATCAGACGGATAATCGACTCCGATTGCAGGTCTGCGCCGCCAAAGAGATTCTGGCGCTGTGCCGCCCACGCCCCCATCGCCACGAAATCCTCATCACCGATGGCCTGTCCATAGCTGAACATCAAAGGCGCATCCGGCAAGATCACCGGCGGTGCATCCGCGAAGTTGACGTACCAATCGCCTGCAATATGCACGCGGGCGATATACCGTCCCATCTCGCGTACCATCGGGTCATCCCAAAGGCTGATCTGGCCGCCAGTCCCCTTTTCCAGCATGAGCAAGCAGTCATGCAGTCGTCCGGCGGCGTTGTTCCAACACATTGGACCTTCATCGCAGCCCCCATCGCGAGGATGCGGATCGAGGAAGTTATCCAGCGTGCGCATGGCTTTGAAGATCGAACCGGCACGGCGTTCGTCGTCGGGGATAACCAGCAGTGTGCTGTTGATCCAACCGGAGCAGATGAATGGATTCCAGTTGTTGGGTCGCCGTCCCTCAAAGACGCGGTAGCCCATCCAGTTGAAGTCCTCCCGCCCCAATGTCGGCGTCGTCACACGGTGATCGATCTCACGGACAATGCGCGGACGGATCAATGGCGACACCAAATCCAACAGCGGCCCTACCAGATAGTAGACCATCGCCAGTAAGCTCGCGGTGTCGGCAGCGTGTAAATCCACCACTGGCTCGGCGGTGTCCGGCAGACCATCGCCAGCAGCCTGCAATCGCAGATGCGCCGGCGCACCCCAGAACGACTCTTCCAGAATCAGCCAGACGCCGTTCACAAGTTGATCGACAAAGCGCCCCTGCCCCTCTATGCACTCGGCCAGCAGCAACTCCATAACCCGCTCACGCCGTTCAGCGCGAACGCTCTGGTAACGGCTGCGATTGCCATTGCGGGCGTAATCCAGAAAGCGGATTGCCAGCAGCGACGGCCATCCGTAGGCCAGCGCCGTCTCGCCACGTCGAATCCACTGCTGCCGTAGTTCGGCAGGCAATGTCTCCCACGCCTCACGTTCGGCGGCAGTCGGATAAGGATGATAATCGGCCCTGGGCAGGATGTTCAGGCGCTCACGGGGATATCGTTGTGCAAGCATAAGTCCCTCTCAGAAAATTCAGTCTATCAGTTTTGATCGTCTCCATGTTAGGCTTCAATCCATGCAAGACGATCTCAACTTACCACAACCATCGGATAAACGCATCGCCATCCACGTCAAACCGGCTGCCGAACGTGCCTTGCGTAACGGCCATCCCTGGTTATTCGATCAGGCTATCCGCAAGCAGAGTCACGACGGTCCACCCGGCGATCTGGCCGTCATCTTTGATAGCAAACGTCGCTTCCTGGCCGTCGGCCTGTACGACCCCGACTCCCCGATCCGCGTGCGTGTTTTGCAGCATCGTGATCCAGCCACCATTAACCGAGACTGGTTCACCCGGCGACTTCAGCAAGCCGCCACAATACGCGCACCGCTCGCAGCACAAAACACCGATGGCTATCGACTGGTTCACGGCGAGAACGATGGCCTACCCGGCCTAATCATCGACCGCTATGCTGCGACACTGGTGATTAAACTCTACACCGCTGCATGGCTGCCGCACCTGAACGATGTAATCGCGGCCCTGGAGACCGTACAGCCTTTCGGTGGCCTGGTTCTGCGCACCAGCCGCAATATCGACGGCATCTCTGATGGCCTGATTCTGCGCGGAGAGGATACTGTCGGCCAGCCAACGTTCACCGAGAACGGTCTGCGCTTCCATGCTGATGTCATTCACGGACACAAAACCGGATTCTTCTTTGACCAACGCAACAACCGGGCGATGGTGCGCCAGTTGGCACATGGTCGGCACGTGCTGGATGTGTTCGCCTATACTGGCGGATTCTCGGTCTATGCCGCTGCCGGGGGCGCGAAAGCGGTCACCAGCATGGATATAAGCGAACCAGCGTTGGCTGCTGCCAGACAAAACATGGTGCTCAACCCGTCTCCGGCGGAACATATCACCATCGCTGCCGACGCATTCGAGGGTATGGCCCAATTGAACCAGACTTACGACATGGTTATCGTCGATCCACCGGCATTTGCCAAGACCGCCGCCGAAGTCGACCGCGCCCTCTCCGCCTATACACGGCTGACCCAGTTGGCGCTCGAACGGCTGGAATCCGGCGGCATGCTGGTAATGGCTTCCTGTTCCAGCCGGATTACGCCCGACCAGTTCTTCACCTGCATTCATCAGGCATCCAATCACGGCCTTCATGAGATCAAACGAACCGGCCACGCAATCGACCACCCGGTCGGCTTCCCTGAAGGCGAATATCTCAAGTGTCTGTTCACATACGGCTGACGGCGGCTTATGTTACAATCGCTGCAGCGTGTAACAACATGGCAACGGAATAGAGGAAAAAACTATGTCCATACCGCTTTATGACAACCTCGGTGAGGTCAATCTGGCACAAGCTGCCATCCATCTGCATCCCGATGATGATGTGGTTATCGCCCGTACCAGTCTGACCGCCGGCACCATCATTCACCAGGGCGAAAACACGATAAAACTGCCACGTACAATCCCTGGCGGACATAAAATCGCCCTCAAGCCAGTCGCGTCGGGAGAACCGGTTCACCGGTATGGACAAATCATCGGTTTTGCCACCGAGGCCATCGCAGTCGGCGACCATGTCCACACCCATAATCTGAGTGCTAACGCATTCGAACGCCAATACGAACCGGGCAAATCTGTGAGTCTGGTTGATTTTGTGGCCGAGCCGCAAACCTTCATGGGCTACCAGCGGACGGACGGGCGGGTCGGCACACGAAACTATATCGCGGTCATCCCAACGGTCAACTGCTCGTCCCATACATCGAGACAGATCGCTGCCGCGTTTACACCCGACATCCTGGCAAACTATCCCAACATTGACGGTGTGATTGCGTTTCCCCACTTCTCCGGCTGTGCCAACCGCATCAACGGGCCGGATTATCTCATCTTGCAGCGCACCCTGGCGGGTATCGCCCGCCATGCCAATGTCGGGGCATATATCATCGTCGGTCTGGGCTGTGAGACCAACCAGATCGCCGACCTCATCTCCAATTATGAACTGGGGGAGGTCCCGGCACTGACGATCCAGGAGGCCGGCGGGATTCGCAAGACAGTCAAAGCCGGGATCGAGGCGGTCCAATCCCTGCTGCCGCAGGTCAACCAGACGGCACGCACACCGCAGCCCATCTCTGAAATCATGGTCGCATTACAATGTGGTGGCAGCGATAGCTGGTCGGGTGTCACCGCCAATCCAGCGCTCGGATTTGCTGTCAATGAACTGATTCGTCATGGCGGCTCGGCGGTCCTCGCGGAGACACCTGAAATCTACGGTGCGGAGCATCTGCTCATCCATCGGGCGACCTCTCAGGCAGTCGCAGACCGGCTGATCGAGAAAATCCACTGGTGGGAAGAACATACCCGCCGCCTCAATATCGAAATCGACAACAATCCCAGCGTGGGTAACAAACTCGGCGGCCTGACAACCATTTACGAAAAGTCATTGGGAGCGGTTGCCAAAGGCGGCAGTACCCCACTAAACGGTGTGTTCGACTACGCCGAAGCAGTCAACGTGCGCGGCCTGTCTTTTATGGATTCCCCTGGTTATGATCCGGTTGCCGTTACCGGGCAGGTCGCCGGTGGCAGCAACATCGTCGTTTTCACAACCGGACGTGGTTCGGTATTTGGTTTCCGGCCAGCACCCTCCATCAAAGTCAGCACCAACACGCCCATGTACGACCATATGCGCGATGACATGGACATCAACGCGGGCGCAATCGTGGATGGTGAACCGATGCAGGATGTAGCCACAGAAATCCTGGAGATGATTGTCGCAGTCGCCTCCGGCCAACAGACCAGGAGCGAGGCACAGGGCATCGGTGAGTCCGAATTTACCCCCTGGAATCTGGGTGGCACGCTTTGATGTGCTATGATGAATAGAAAGATATAAGCAAACCGGAGATTGCACGCATGTCAGATGCGGTGGATATTTGGGAAATCCCCCAGTCGGAAAAGATATACATGCTTCTTGGATGGCGTCAATGGGCAGATGCCGGTTCCGTCTCATCCAACCTGCCCGGCTACCTGACGCAGCAAACCAACGCCCGTCACATCGGTACAATCAAGCCCGACGGCTTTTACATGTTCCAGATACCGGGGACACATGGATTGGTGCGCCCGGTGGTCAAATTTGATCAGGGTTTCCCCGAAAACCTGGAAGAACGACGCAACGATATCTACTATACAGGAGACGAGCGGCGCGGCATTGTCATTCTGGTCGGTGATGAACCCCACCTCGATGTGGAACGGTATGTGGCCGCCATTCTGGAAGTCGCGGACCGGCTGAAAGTGGCGCGGATCATCTCACTCGCCGGTGTTTATGGTGAACTGCCCTACACAAAAGAGCGCATGATCTCGTGCATCTACAGCCAGCCCCATCTAAAGGACGAGCTTAATGCGTTCGGCGTCACCTACTCGGATTACAACGGTGGTGCCAGTATCGGCTCGTATATCTGCCGTCGGGCAGCGGACGCAAACCGTGAGTTCATCGGCTTCTATGCTATGGTACCGACTTACGACTTCTCACAGCTTGCCCAGGCCACCAACGGCATTCGCATCGAGAACGACTTCATGGCCTGGCACGGTATCATGCGGCGGATCAACTACATGCTCAAGACTACCTTTGATCTGACCGATCTGGAGAGCAAGAGCAAACATCTCATCCAGGTCATTGACGCGAAGGTAGACGAGATCGACCGGGAGATGCCCGAACTGAACATTCGCGCCTATCTGGGACAACTGGAAGCCGATTTTGACGAAACAGAGTTCGATCCGCTGGACTCGGTGTGGGAGAACGAACTGCGCCGTCTGCTGGACGACGACGCCGAAGAATCTTAACACATTATGGTTTTCGCATAAATAACCCCACAGTTATCTATTCACCTGTCCATGCATTTTCTGGACGCGCCTTTGCGTGTCGCTACATTTGGCACCTGGTGATCCACACTCGAACGATGCGATGACTTTGCGTCCCGATTTATCGTTCTGTGTCACCACGTTATCCCGCAATCACTAGCAATCGGCAAACCCAGCCCGGATCACCCGCAATTTGACTATTTGTAATCTTGTGTCAGGTGCGCTACAATTCTCATATCGTGGCAAATCAGTGTCATATACTGGAAATTTTGACGACAAATTCAGCCAGCCATAAACTTCTGGACGTGTTGCTGACCTTTCGCAGCAGCAGGGCGGAAATCACGATTGAGGATATGAGCCAGCAACTCAACATCCCCAAGAGTACCGTCTACCGCTATGTTCGTATTCTGTGCGAGAAAGGCTTTCTGGAAAAGACCGGTAACGGCCATTATCACCTGGGACTGGCCTTTCTCGAATTGAGCCGCATCGCGCTAAACAACAGCCGCGATATTCGCCTGACCGCCCTGGCGGGCATGAAGCGCGTGGCTGAGTCGATCAAAGAATCGGTTTCACTCATGCGCCTGTTTAACCGTCAGGCCATCTGCATTGAGAGCATCGAAGGCCAGCACGCCTTGCGCGTCACCATCGAGCGCGGACGAACGCAGCCGCTTCATGCCGGTGCTTCGTCCAAAGTGCTGCTGGCGCACCTGCCGGAGACAGAATGGGAGTTCTATCTGGATATGCCGCTGCAACGGTTCACCGATACGACCATCACCGACTTTAGCCAGTTAGTGGTGGAACTCCATCAGACTCGTGAACGCGGTTATGGTATATCCGATGGTGAGATTGATACCGGAGCGCGGGCCGTTGCCGTACCCCTGCGAAACGGACGCGGCGATGTGGTCGCGGTGTTAAGTGTGGAAGGTCCACGCACAAGGATGGTCGATACCGTCATACGCCAGTATGTCGGTCTTCTCCAACGGGAATCTGACATCATCCGCGATGAATTAAGTTAACCAACACTGCTTGCAGTGTTCAATAAACTATAGGAGGAGTACATCATGAGGAAAATCGTATTATTGCTGCTGGTCCTGCTGTTGGTCGCCAGTGTCGGCATGGCGCAGGACGAAGAACCCGTTTATGGCGGCACATTAGATGCCGCGTGGCAGGCCGAATGGGAGAGTCTGGACCCCCATTTTGCCAGTTCCGAAGCGACGTTCCAGGTATTGAACAACGTACTGGAAACATTGACCTTCTTTGACGACGACATGAACCTCATCCCCTGGCTGGCGACCGCCTGGGAACAGTCAGAAGATGAACTCACCTGGACCTTCACCCTGCGTGAAGACGTCACCTTCAGCAACGGCGATCCACTGACCGCCGAAGATGTCAAATGGAGTCTCGACCGCCTCAAAGACCCGGAAATCGGCTCTGGAAACGCCTTCCGCGTTGGTGGTGCCGGTACCATCATTGAGGTTGTCGATGAGTACACCGTCGCCATCACCACCGAGTCACCTAACGGCACACTGCCGCTGGCGCTTGGTGCCAACAAATCCACCAGCATCATGTCGTCGACGAGTGTAGAAGATGACGGCACCGTTCAGGTTCCCATCGGCAGCGGCCCCTTCGTCATCTCCGAGGTCGAAGGCACCACCCGGCTCCTGCTGGAACGCAACGAAAACTACTGGCAGGAAGGACTGCCCTATCTTGATGCAGTGGAAATCACCCCCATAACCGATGACACAGCCCGTGAACTGGCACTCGAAGGTGGCGTGGTTGATTGGATTTTCACCATTGCCCCGCAGAACCTGGAAGCACTTCAGGACGATACCGACATCATAGTCGAAACAGCCCCGCGCCTATCCTACGACTACTTCGGCCTGAATCTCAACAAGGAACCCTTCAGCGACGTGCGCGTGCGTCAGGCGATTGCCTACGCTATCGACCGCCAGCAAATCTGTGACTTCGCTTTCTTCGGACTGTGCGAAGCTGTTCATGGCCCCACCGCCAGCGGGTCGCCCTGGTACTTCCCGTATGCACCCTACGAGCGCGATCTGGATATGGCACGCAGCCTGCTGGCCGATGCCGGTTATGGTGATGGTTTCAGCATGGAGATCATGCCCGCCATCGGCTTTGAGGAGACCATTCGCGGTGCGCAGGTCGTGCAGCAGCAGCTTGCCGAGATCGGCATCGAAGTAACCATCGATCAGGTCGAGTTCAGTGAATGGCTGGAACGCCAGTCTGCCGGTGACTTCGACGCCTTCATGCTGAGTTGGCTGGGCCTCACCGACGCAGAGGACTATTTCTTCCTCCAGCATCGTACCGGCCAGACCTTCAACTTCACTGGCTACAGCAATCCCGATTTCGATGCGCTGGTCGATGAAGGCCGCACCATTGACGACTTCGACGCCCGCTATGAGATTTACCAGCAGGCCAACCAGATTCTTGTCGATGACGCACCCTACATCTATATGTACGCCAAAGCCGAGGTGAAAGCCTGGGCAACTTATGTCATGGGTTACACCGTGCGGCCAGACTCTGCCAACAACTTCTGGACTGTCTGGCTCGACGAATAGATAAGTCCGTTTCGGGCGGGGTGCAATCGCCCCGTCCGTTCTTTGTGAGACCGCACAATGAACTATACCTATCTGCTGCAACGGCTTGGTCTGGCTCTGGTCGTCATTCTGGGTGTGACCCTGGTCGTCTTCTTGATTATCCAGCTTATTCCCGGTGATCCAGCAAGGGTCTCACTTGGCGTGCAGGCAACTGAAGAAAACGTCGCTGCCCGCCGCGCCCGTCTCGGATTGGACCGTCCCGTCATTGAGCAGTACACATCCTGGCTCGGCAATCTCGTTCAGGGCGATTTCGGCCAGAGTCTCATCACCGGCCAGCCCATCACGCCGCAGATTCGCCAGCGTCTACCCACAACACTCGAACTGGCTGGATTGGCCGTCGTCATCGGCATGAGCATCGCTTTCCCGCTCGGCATTATCTCCGCCATGCGCCCTGGCACATTTATCGATACGGCAGCATCTATTGTGAGCCAGATTGGTGTGGCGGTTCCCGACTTCTGGATGGGCATTTTGCTGGTCCTGCTGTTCTCATCCACCCTCGATCTGCTGCCACCGAGCGGCTACACGCCCATTGACGAAGACTTCGGTGACTGGCTCTCGCACATGATCCTCCCGGCCGTGACCGCCGGGCTTATCAGCGCATCAATCCAGACACGCTTCATTCGCAGCGCCATGCTGGAAGTGTTGAACCAGAACTACATTCGCACAGCACGGGCTAAAGGACTGCGCGAGGTTACGGTGATCCGCCGTCATGCTCTGCGCAACGCCATGATTAGCGTCGTCACCATCATCGGCTTGCAGTTAACAGCGCTCCTGAGCGCTGTTGTCGTCATTGAAATTGTTTTCTCGCTGCCAGGATTGGGTCGTCTGGCATTGGATGCCGTGCTTGACCGGGATTATCCACTGCTTCAGGCAGCGGTGTTTGTGATTGCGGCACTGGTCACATTCATCAATCTGGCGGTCGATATGCTCTATTTCTTCCTGGACCCGAGGATCGAATATGCCTAGCCTCGAGGAAACTCCGCAGCGGACGTTATTGCAGGATGTCATCTATCGTTTTCTGCGCCATCGGGTCGGCATGATCGGCGCAATAATCGTATTCATCCTGATCGTCATGGCAATCCTGGGACCGGTGGTGGCTCCCTACGATCCCAACAAGATGCACTTTTCCACCGTTTTCTCACCACCGACATTCGATCATCCACTCGGCACTGACGATTTCGGACGCGATACATTGAGCCGCATTATGCACGGCGCACGAGTCTCGCTCATGGTCGGCATCATCGCCGTCAGCATCGCAGCCACCGTCGGCACCACGCTGGGCATGATCGCCGGATACAGCCGCCGTCTGGTAGACGAAGTGATTATGCGGTCGATGGATGTGTTGTTCGCCTTCCCTACGATTTTGCTGGCGCTGGCGATAATGGCGATTCTGGGCAAAGGTGTCACCAATGCCATGATCGCTATCGGTATCGTTTACATCCCGATTTTCGCACGTATCGCACGAGGCGCGGTCTTGTCGGTCAAGAATGAAGAATTTGTGGAGGCTGCCGAAGCCCTGGGGGGGCGTGACGGCCACATTCTGATCCGCCATATCTTCCCCAACATCCTCGCACCGATCATTGTGGAGACATCACTCAGTCTGTCGTTCGCCATCCTGGCGGAAGCCGCCCTGAGCTTTTTCGGCCTGGGAACGCAGCCGCCCGATCCAAGCTGGGGGCGCATGCTCTCCGAAGGCCGAGACTTTTTCCGTCAATCCGCCTGGATGGGAATCTTTCCCGGTCTGGCGATCATGGTTAGTGTGATGGGTTTCAACTTTCTGGGCGACGGATTGCGCGACGCCCTTGATCCGCAGATGCGCCGGGGTTAGATCGCACAAATACGTAAGGGCGCAGCGATGCTGCACCCGATTGCCCGGTTAATCTCCACCCTGAATAGCAGGCTTCAGACCATCAACCGACTCGCTTTTGACCTTACCCTGCACACCGCCCGGCCACCATGTCCACTTGCCAAAGAAAGTCGCCAGTGCCGGATCGAGCATGATGCGGTATCGCGTTGCGAACTTGCCGAGAAGATTGAACATACCTGCCCCAAAATTGAGTGAGCGTTCGCTCATAATATGAGCATATACTCATTAAACGGCGGGACCTGGGCAGCGTCAACCCTACCCCCTATAATTTGGGGGTATTGTGCCATCTTAAGGAATACTTGAATGAAAGCTGTTTATTTCGAGGAATTTGGCCGCCTGCCAGACGTGACTACTGTCCCTGATCCGGAAGTCCCGGCGGATGGGGTTGTGATCCAGGTCAAAGCGACTGGCCTGTGCCGCAGCGATTGGCACGGCTGGATGGGCCACGACTCGGATGTCCACCTGCCCCATGTGCCGGGGCATGAATTGGCAGGCGTGGTGGAAGCCGTCGGCACGAATGTCCACACATGGCAGCGCGGTGAACGTGTGACCCTGCCCTTTTCCGGTGGCTGTGGTCACTGTGAACAGTGCCGCAGCGGCAACCAGCAGATTTGCGACAACTACTTCCAACCCGGATTCACCGCCTGGGGATCGTTTGCCGAATATGTTGCCATCCGCTACGCGGATACCAATCTGGTGCGCCTGCCAGAAAATATGGGCTATGTCGAAGCCGCCAGTCTGGGCTGCCGGTTTATCACGTCATTTCGGGCTGTTGTCACCCAGGGACAGGTGCGCGGCGGTGAATGGGTGGTCGTGCATGGTTGTGGTGGGGTTGGACTCTCGGCCATCACCATCGCTCATGCGCTTGGAGCGCGAGTCATTGGTGTGGACATCGCCGACGACAAGCTCGCGCTGGCACAATCAATGGGTGCGGTACATGGATTGAACGCCCAAAAAATTGACGACATCCCGGAAGCGATCAAGCAGATCACCGGCGGCGGCGCTCATGCCTCGATTGACGCACTCGGCAGCGCCGAAACCTGCCGTAATTCGATCCTGTGCTTACGCAAGCGAGGCCGTCATGTGCAAGTTGGTTTGATCTTTGACGATCCGCCGCTGCCAATGGGACCGGTCATCGCTAAGGAGTTGGAAATTATCGGCAGTCATGGGATGCAGGCCCATGTCTATCCGCAGATATTCGCCATGATCGCTGATGGCCGGCTCAATCCGGCTGGCATGATTGGCAAGGCAATAGCATTGGACGAAGCACCGGCAGCACTGGCGGCTATGAACGACTTTGCTGGCACCGGTATCACGGTTATTGATCGCTTTTAGAAAGGGGAATAATGTCTGTTTTTGAACGCATCACGGTATACCCGTCCGAGGTCAAAGCGGGTGAGACCGTCGAATTTGTGCTGACACTGATCGTTAGCGATGACTATACGCAGGGGCCATCGAGAATTGTCTTCGACCTTCCCACGCTGGTCGGCACCTCACGCCCATCACTGATACACTTTGAGGATTTGGGCTTCATCCGGGTTCAGGTGAGCAATCCACATGTGGAATACACCAGCGGCATCTGGGACATTGAAGCAAGCGACTTCGCGGTACCAGGGGGCAAGCAAAGCTGGCGTGCGGTCGCCTCACGTATGGCAGTGGTCGATCTCGATGGTGGCCTCACAGCCGGTGACGTCATCGAATTCCACTGGGGTGATACCGGCGGCGGCTATGGCGCAGGCACCCACGTCTCGCATGTGGTCCCTAAACCGGATTACGACAGCGTGATCCACGTCCGTTACTTCGATAATCAAAACGACGGACTGCCCGATTACAGCCGTTCATTTGCGGGTTACGAGCGTCCCGCGCCAACCGAAGTGGTGCCAGTGATATTCCGTGTGCGCCCGCAGGCACCCGCCCGACTGCGCCTGCTGCGGCAGCATAATCGCGCCTTACTCCTGCCGCTCGACCGTTACTGGAATGTGGCCGATGTTGCCGATGCGACGACACTGGTGGAAAGCGACTCGGAGCCAATCCGCAATGACCAGGGAACATTCACCTTCCAAGACCGGAACGTAACGGTCCGCAGCCGGGGTTTGCCGCTGACTGAATCGCCACCCATGCACGATGTATTCGACGGCTATCACATCTACTGGGGCGATATTCACAACCACTCGGCCATCTCCATCGACTGCATCGAACGCGAAAAGATGGACCTCTACCCCGACGATCTGATGACCTACGCCCGTGAGCGTGCTGGACTGGATTTCTACGCCGTCTCCGACCATCACCAGCCGGTTGATCCGCCGCGCTACCATCTCAAGCCAGAAGAATGGCAGATGACGATGGACGCGGTGGCAAAGCACCATAAACCGGGTGAGTTTGTCGTCTTTCCGGCCAGCGAATTCCGTTGTAAACGCGGCGACACCGTGATCCTGTTCAACTGGATGCCCGAATTTGACGAACTCGACCATCCCACCGGCGAAGATATCCGGTCAGTCTGGCGTAAGTACGAAGGCCGCGATTACCTGACCATTCCACATTTCCACAATCCCGGACGGATACCCGACGATGAATGGTGGACCGCCGGTGAGCATCATGAGCCGGTGCTGGAGATTTTCTCCTGTCATGGCAGTTACGAACGTCCCGACGCACTGGAACGCAAAATTCCATTGATTAAATCACGACGACCGGATCGTTTCGGTTCCTGGTTCCTGCAACAAGGCTATCGCTATGGCTTCGTCGGCAACTCGGACGGCCACAAGGGTCATGTCGGCACCAACGGGATCACGGCGGTATTCGCCCGTTCGCTTGACCGCGACTCGATCATTGAGGCATACCGCCAACGGCGCGTGTATGCCAGCACCAACGCCCGTATCCGGCTGTTATTCACCGCCAACGGTCACCTGATGGGATCGGTCATTCCCAACGAAACACGCAAGACGTTCATGATCGACGTGATCGGCGAGAACAATCTGAAGAAAATCGACGTCTTCCGTAACGGCACACACTACCAGCGACTCATCCCGGACGGCAAGTCTTTTAAGACTGAATTCACCGTTAACGACGATGAACCGTCCTTCTGGTATGTGCGTGTCACCCAGGTCGATGACCACATCGCTTATGCCAGTCCGGTGTGGTTTGAATGATGACACGACCGAACATTATCCTGATTATCACCGACCAGCAGCGCTTCGACACCATCAGCGCTCTCGGCTTTGATTACGTCGATACGCCCAACCTGGACTGGTTGGCAAAAGAGGGTGCGGTTTTCACCAACTGCCACATCACTGCGCCCTCATGTGCGCCAGCCCGTGCCAGTCTGTTCACCGGCTACTATCCGCATGTGACCGGAGTCCTCAAGAACGCCGATCCCTGGCGGCACTCGTGGGTCGAAGACCTGAATGCCGCAGGCTATCACTGCGTTAACATTGGTAAAATGCACACCTTCCCCTACGAGACACCACTTGGCTTCCACGAGCGCTATGTGGTCGAAAACAAAGACCGCTATCTGGAAGGCCGTTACTACTTTGACGAATGGGACAAAGCACTGCGGGTGCGAGGTCTGGTCAAGCAGCAGCGAGAGCAGTACCGCCAGCGTCCCGATTATCGTGAGCGCATGGGTGCGTTCGAATGGCAACTACCGGAAGACCTGCATTCGGACATGTTCGTCGGTGAGATGGCACAGTGGTGGCTGCGAACCTATCCACAGACGGAACCGCTTTTTCTGCAAATCGGATTCCCCGGTCCTCACCCACCCTACGATCCGATCCCGCGCTACGCCGAACCCTACATGGAGCG
>CAYQJO010000015.1:22647-26981 GCA_964417785.1 uncultured Anaerolineaceae bacterium
CATCCACCGGACGGCATCTACGAAGGCCAATACATGACAATGGTCCGCAGCCAGACGCACAAATTGGTTCACTTCGTCAATTCCGACGAGGGACAGCTTTTCGACCTGGAAAACGACCCCAATGAAGTGCATAACCTGTGGCGCAAAAACTCTGAACAACGCCAGCATTTGCTAGATGTGCTGCTCAACTGGCGCACACAAAGCACCTATCAAACGGCTCGCTTATTTGAAAAACACCGTTAGGAGAAATCAATGCAACCTGTTCCGCTCAAGCAAGTGCAGATCACTGGCGGATTCTGGCAGGATCGCCAACGGACCAACCGCAACGCCACTATCCCCACCGTCTACAACTGGTGCGAAGACACCGGACGTATCAACGCCTGGAAACTACAGGGCCAGGAAGGCCACCATATCTTCTGGGATTCCGACGTCGCCAAATGGATCGAAGCCGCCGCTTATTCGCTGGCTCACCATCCCGATCCCGGATTGGAATCCCAGGTCGATAGCATCATCGCATTGATGACCGCCGCACAACAGCCCGATGGCTACCTCAACTCCTATTTCACCGCCGTCGAACCCGATCAGCGCTGGACCAATCTGCGCGACCGGCATGAGTTATACTGCGCCGGACATCTGATGGAGGCCGCCGTCGCCTATGCGGAGACCACCGGCAAGCGCCAGTTATTGGATGCCCTCTGCCGCTACGCCGACTATATCGGATCGGTCTTCGGCACCGACGAGGGTCAGATGCGCGGTTATCCCGGTCATCAGGAAATCGAACTGGCACTGGTAAAACTGTATCAGGCTACCAGCGAACAACGTTACCTGGACCTGGCCCGTTTCTTCGTCGACGAACGCGGTCAGCAGCCCCACTACTACGATCAAGAGAGTGAAAAACGCGGCGAAGCAGCATGGCGAGGTTATCAGTACAACCAGTCGCATCTGCCGGTTCGTGAGCAGTCGGATGCGGTCGGTCACGCCGTCCGTGCCTGTTATATGTACGCTGGCATGGCCGACATCGCCGCCGAAACCGGTGACGAGGCATTGTTGAATGCCTGCAAACGTCTGTGGGAGAGCATCACCGAACGACGGATGCATGTCACTGGCGGTATCGGTCCCTTCCGCTGGAACGAAGGCTTTTCACACGACTACGATCTCCCCAACGAAACAGCCTATGCAGAATCGTGTGCGGCCATCGCCCTGTTTTTCTTCGGCCATCGCATGCTGCACCTGGAGCAAAACGGGCGCTATGCTGATGTGATGGAACAGGCATTGTATAACGGAGTCATCAGCGGCGTGGCTCAGGAGGGCAAAGCCTTCTTCTATGCCAATCCACTGTCGGCGCATCCCGGCTTCAGCCCGTATACACCCAACGATCTCAAACCGGGCGACTACCACTACCGCCGCAGTGAATGGTTCGACTGTGCCTGCTGCCCACCGAATCTAGCCCGTATCCTGGCCGGACTCGGCGCGTATCTTTACAGCCAGAGCGGCGATAACATGTATGTCAACTTCTATGCCAGCAGCGTCGTGTCGCTTGACGGTCTATCCATCACGCAAGAAACCGATTATCCCTGGGACGGCACGGTCGTGATCACCGTGCAACCGGAGTCGCCGCAGCGTTTCGCGCTCTATCTCCGGATTCCTGGTTGGTGTTCGGTCGCTACCGTTGATGGCGAAGCGGTCGTCGCCAAAAACGGTTATGCCCGCATCGAACGCGAGTGGCAGCCCGGCGCTCAGATCACGCTGGAGTTATCCATGCCCGTCCAGCGGATCACCGCCCATCCGAAAGTGCGGCAGGCTGCGGGACAAGTCGCGATCCAGCGCGGCCCGCTTGTCTACTGCCTGGAAGAAACCGATAACGGACCTGAACTCGCCAACGTCGTCCTGCCGTCCGACTCACAGCTTGATGCCAATTTCGACGCTGATCTAGGTGTGACGGTCGTCACCGGTGCGGCACTACGGGAGTATTCAGCACAAACAGCACTGTACGCTCCGGCAGGCGACCGGATCGAAGCGCCGTATACGCTCAAAGCAGTTCCCTACTATTTTTGGGCCAACCGCAAACCAGGTGAAATGCGTGTCTGGCTGCGGTCTAAGTAGCCAGACGAACCAGCGTGTTCGCCAGCACGGCCACCCCGGCGGCGATGTCGTCCGGGGTGACATATTCTTCGGGTGTGTGACTGCGACCATCCCGGCAGCGCACGAAGACCATACCTGCGTCCGTGACCTGTGCCATCAGCATGGCATCATGGGCCGCCCAACTGACCAGTTCCGGCGCGTTGAGTCCGGCCTGCGCCGCGCCGACCGCCAACGCTGAGCGTATCCGCTCCGGGGTTGGCGTCGGTGCGACCGTGTGCAAAGTCTCGGCCATATACGTGACACTCCGCTCACGGCTGGTTTGATCGAGCAGACGGGCAATCGCCGACCGCATAGCCGTCTGCGTCTCAGTGTCACCCGCACGGTAGTCGATGTCGAGAACAGTCTCTCCAGCGATGACATTGGTCACATTCGGATGAGCCTCGATTCGACCAACCGTCATATGACCACGACCGGCGAATTGTGTCTCACCAATACTGCGCACACCGCGAATGATCTCGGCGGCAGCCAGCAGCGTATCCTGACGCGCTGTGTATTCGGTCGCACCAGAATGGTCAGAACGTCCGGTCAGCCACACGCGCATAAAGGTCGGACCAGCAATGCCCGTCACCACGCCCACCGGCTGATCGGCCCGTTCCAGGCGCGTCCCCTGCTCGATGTGGAGTTCGACGTAGCTATCGACACCCTTGCAAAGATCGAAGGACTCATCTACCCGGTACGAGAAATCGATCCCGGCCAGTATATCGATCAGCCTAAGACCGTCACCATCTACAATCTCATCGGCAGATATCTGGCCCGTCGCCAGCGTACTGCCAAGCAGACCGCGAAAACGTGCGCCCTCTTCCTCAATGAATGACAGCACCATCAGCGGCTTCGCCAGATTGATGCCGCTTTCCAGGATAAGCTGCACCGCCTCCAACGCCGAAAGCACCCCCAGCGGACCGTCGAAATTACCGCCGTTAGGTACGCTGTCCAGGTGCGACCCGCTGACCACATAGGGCATACCATCCAGACCTGGTGTGATCCCGTACAAATTGCCCCACCGGTCGAAGAACACACCCAGCCCGGCAGCGGCCATCCAACCAGCAGCGGCAGCGGTAGACTCAAGGTGTTCGGGACTAAATGTGTAGCGGGTTATGCCGCCGCTCTCGCCGCAGCCTATCGTGGCGAGTTGATCGAGATACCCGCCGATACGTTGTAGGTTGACATCTTCAGGCGTGAACATACCCTTAATATACCGGAACGCTGTCGTCAATCAACCGCGCCCAGGCGTTAATGCCACCGGCCAGATTGACGGCGTTCTGGTAACCTTCCGCTTCCAGCCAGCGGACCACATCAGCGCTGCGCTGGCCGCTGCGGCAGTGAACAACCAGCGGCACATCACGGGGAATCTCGTTGAGGCGCTGCCGTACCACACCCTTTGGGATCAGAACGGCACCCATCGTGCTGATCTCAGCTTCGTGTGGTTCCCGCACATCCAGGATAAACAGAGACTCCCCGTCATCCAACCGGGACTTGAGTTCCTTCACGGTAATCGCCGGGACTGGACGATGCTCTACCTCTTCGCCATAGGTGCTGTTGTCGTGCGCCGGAACACCGCAGAACTGCTCGTAGTCGATCAACTCGGTGATAGTCGAATGCTCACCGCAGATTGGGCAGGCTGGATTCTTCTTGACTTTGATCGTATCCCAGGTCATATCCAGTGCATCGTAGAGCAGCATACGCCCCACCAACGGCTCACCGATTCCTATAATCAGCTTGATCGCTTCCGTTGCCTGAAGGGTGCCGATAGTCCCCGGTAAAATACCCAACACACCACCTTCAGCACAGTTCGGTACCAGTCCAGGTGGTGGAGGCTCCGGGAACATGCAGCGGTAACACGGCCCGTTCGGATCACCGAACACACTCACCTGCCCCTCGAAGCGAAAGATGCTGCCGTAGACATTGTGCTTGCCCAACATCACACTGGCATCGTTGACCAGATAACGCGTCGGGAAATTATCGGTGCCGTCGATCACGATGTCGTAATCTTTGATGATGTCCAGCGCATTGTCGCTGGTCAACGGCACATTGTACTTGTGAATCGTCAGATACGGGTTGATGTCCACCAACGACTCTTCCGCCGAGTCCAGTTTGCTCTTGCCGATGTCTTTGCTACCGTGAATGATCTGCCGCTGCAAATTGGTGTAATCCACCGTGTCGTAATCGACGATACCGAGCGTGCCGACACCCGC
>CAYQJO010000015.1:27081-34034 GCA_964417785.1 uncultured Anaerolineaceae bacterium
ATAATCCGCAGCGCATCGCCCTCGTTCACCGGCGTATCCAGACCTTGCTGGTCACGGATATTGTTCTCCCCGATGAAAACATTGACAAAGCTGCGCAGTTCCTCACCTTCGTAAAGATGTTGGCGCAGATCAGGATTTTGCGCCAACAAATCCGCCAGCACCTCACCCGCCGTCGCGCCCGACACCTCGATCACCGCCTGTCCGCCGGTATAGGCTCGCAGGGGCGTTGGTATTTTAATGGTTGCCATTGATCTCCTCCAATGTAATCGTCTCAAAATGACTCCGGTCATCCGCCAGAACCCACACTCGCGAGTCCACCGCCTTCGCTTCCTGTACCGACAAAATCAGATAGATGAAATTCGGCAGCGCATGGACCCGATCATATTCTGATGGGATGGCCGGGGAGTTGGGATGGGAATGGAAATAGCCCACCAGGGCTAACCCTTGTTCATCGGCATAGTCTTCCGCTTCTTGGAACGCACCATCTTCCATCAGGTAGCGGTGATACTGCTCCTCTGTGTCGAATACATTCTCGACAATGCGAACCTCAGTCACCATGCGACTGTCACCTTCATAGCGACCGATCAAGAAGCCACCACCCTCGTTGGGAAAAGTGCTTTCCAGGTGCGTCTTGATCTCCTGGTGAATGCTCTGCGCTAGCGTCAGTTTCATGAAAGCCAGAACGTCTCGCTCAGATACTTATAGGCATTATCAGGGAAGACGGTCACAATCACCGCTTCTTCACCCCGGCTCGCCAGTTCCTCGGCCAGATGCAGTGAACCTACCATCGCCGCCGCCGAACTGATTCCGACCAGATGGCCTTCCTCACGCGCCAGACGCCGCGCCATCGCATAGGTCGCCTCGGTGCTGACGGCGATCTGTTTGTCGGCAAAGTCTTCATCGTAAATGCCGGGCTTGATGGCGCTCTCCATATGCTTCAACCCTTCCAGACCATTGAAAGGTGAATCCGGCTGCAAGGCGACGATCTGCACATCCGGATTGAAGTCCCGCAGACGCCGTCCGGTTCCCATCAAGGTGCCGCTGGTTCCTACACCGGCTACAAAGTGGGTCACGCTGCCACCGGTCTGCTCCCAGATTTCAACACCGGTCGTCTTGTAATGCCCCTGCCAGTTGGCATCGTTATTGTACTGGTTCAGGTAGTAGTAGCGTTCGGGGTCCTGGTCGGCCAGTTCGCGTACCGCCATAATCGCCCCATCGGAGCCTTCCAGCGGGTCGGTCATCACCAGATCGACACCATACGCTTTGAGTATCGAGATACGCTCCGGGCTGGCGTTTTCCGGTATGAACAATTTCACATCATAACCGCGTGATGCACCGATCATGGCGTAAGCGATACCGGTGTTGCCGCTGGTGCTGTCCAGCAGAACCGTCCGCTCCGGATGGATCAACCCTTTTTCCTCAGCATCCAGAATGATGCTGAGTGCAGCGCGGTCCTTGATACTACCGCCGGGATTGTACCACTCGGCTTTTGCATAAATCTCGATAGTCGGCGGCAGATGCGCCGTGATATTGCGAAATGAGATCATCGGCGTGTTGCCGATCAAATCCTCGACTCGTTGCTGTTCTCGTGCCAGTGCGACCATTCTCATCCTCATGACAAAATAAAAGACCAACAGACAAAACAAAAAGAGCGTCGTCTCCGCCCTTCAGGGACGAATCACTCTTCGTGAACTGTCTATTGGTCTTGCAGAGTTCTAAAGGTTAATGCTGTACGAAGAGGTGATTACCGTCCCTGCTTCGCACACATACAGACTGCGTTGAACATGGTTGTATTCCCTTGATTCGCCAAGAGTGTATGCAATCTCATCGCTTTTGTCAACAAATTCACGAAGCTATTATGTTGACAGGCATAAACGTTATTGTCTTACTTTAGATTCGCATAAGAGCCTGTTCCAGATCGGCGATCAAATCGTCGGTGTCCTCGATGCCGGTCGCATAGCGGATCAGGTTATCCCGGATGCCGATGGCCTCGCGGTCTTCTGGTTCCAGTTCGTAATAGGCCATAATGGCCGGCTGCGCCACCAGACTCTCCACCCCACCCAGGCTGACAGCGATATAGGGGATCTGCAGCGCATCAATGAACCGGTTGGACGCTTCGAGGTCACCGGCAATTTCAAAGCTGACCACGCCGCCGTAACCGCTCATCTGCCGCTTCGCCAGGGCATGGTCGGGGTGCGATTGCAGGCCCGGATACCACACATGTTCGATTTTGGGGTGATTGTCCAGGTAGCAGGCAATCGCCTGAGCGCTGGCGTTGTGGCGTTCCACCCGCAGCGCTAGCGTGCGCAAACCTCGCTCGATCAAGAACGCCGTCTCCGGCGAGACGAGTCCACCCAGGACGACCCGAGCCGCCCGCAATTGTGTCATACGCGCCTTGCTGCCAACCACCACTCCGGCCAGCAAATCATGATGGCCGCCGAGATATTTGGTCGCACTGTGGATCACATAGTCGATCCCGTGTTGCAGCGGTTGCTGGTTTAGCGGCGTGGCGAACGTACTGTCAATGACGGTCGCCACATTATACGCCTGCCCAATCTCCGCCAACCGCTCAAAATCGGCAATGCGCAAAAAGGGATTGGTCGGGCTTTCCGACACCAGGAAGCGCGTCTGATCAGGCCGGATCACCGCCGCCATCCCGGCGTAATCGTCCATTGGCACAACGGTCGTCTCGACGCCGAAGCGCTTGAGATACGACAGACAGAACTCCCGCGAATGCTTATAGCAATCATCGGTCAGGATGATGTGATCGCCCGCCGCCAGTTTGGAGAGCATCAGCGTGGTGAAGGCATTCATGCCGGAACCAAAAAGTACGGCATCATCACCGCCTTCCAGCGCCGCCAACCGCCGCTCGACCGCCAGCACAGTGACGTTGCCATCGCGGCCATATTCCTCGCGGCCATCGGCCCCACCACCCCACACACGCCGGAACATGAAATCGTTCAAGTCGCTGGCGTTTTCAAAGGTAAACGGCGCACTATGGACAATGGGTGTGGTGATGCTATGAGTGCTGTTGCTGCGCTCAACGCCATCGTGAATCGACCGGGTGCTTTTTCCGCGTGTCACTGACTGACTCTCCAAACTCAATATAGGGAGGATGTTAGCACAAAGGGGTGTACAATCGCTACAATAGTGATCGTTAGGTTAAGGAGAAAACGACTTATGGAAGCCCTCGTCCTTGAGGAAACCAAGAACCTGTCCTTGCGCGACATCAACCTCGATGAGCCGCTGGGACCGCACGATGTACGCATTGATCTGCACACCGTCGGTGTCTGCGGCAGCGATGTCCACTATTACCAGCACGGTCGCATCGGCGATTTCGTCGTCCGCGAGCCGATGATCCTGGGTCACGAAGCATCCGGCACAATCGTAGAAGTTGGCGATCAGGTGTCCGACCTCAAAACCGGAGATCGAGTGTGCATGGAACCCGGCATTCCCGATCCCAACAGCAAGGCAACCCGCCTGGGCATCTACAACCTGGACCCCGCTGTGCGCTTCTGGGCCACACCGCCGGTACATGGCGTGCTGCGGCCATCGGTGGTACATCCGGCGACCTTCACATTCAAACTGCCAGATAACGTCAGTTTTGCTGAAGGCGCGATGGTAGAGCCGCTGGCGGTCGGCATGCACGCCGCCAACAAAGCCCAGATCAAACCCGGCGACGTCGCCGTCGTGGTTGGAGCCGGCCCTATTGGCATGGTCACAGCGCTGGCCGCCCTCGCCGGTGGATGCAGTCAGATCATCATCACCGATGTCCAGCAACCGAAGCTGGATATGGCAGCCAAACTCGGACCAATCACGCCGGTCAACGTCAGCGAGCAGAATTTAAAGGAAGTCGTGGACGCTATTACCGGCAATTGGGGCGCGGACATCGTGTTTGAAGCCAGCGGCAACGAAAAAGCCGCCGCGGCTGTGTTCGAAGTCCTTCGCCCGGCGGGATGCGTCGTCTATGTCGGCATGCCCAACAATCCCATCCTGTATGACGTGGTGGCCGCCCAGGTCAAGGAAGCACGGGTGGAGCATGTCTTCCGCTACGCGCATGTCTATCCGCGTGCGCTGGCGCTGATGGGCGCGGGCAAGATCGATGTCAAACCGCTCATCACCAAAAAGTTTGTTTTCAACGACAGTATTGAGGCCTTTGACTTCGCCAGCGATATGCCCGCTGACCAGGTGAAGGTGCAGATTGAATTGAGCTAACGGATTCGCCGCTTGCGCAATCCGAGGAAACGCAACGCGGACTCCAGGCGGCGAAATCCCAGATAATGACTGATCGTCTCCACATCCACCCCAGCATCGTATAATCGCCGTCCATAGGTGCAGCGCAGATCGGGGAACAACAACAAGACCTGACGTCCCTCCACCTCTACCGGGTACTTATCCAGAATAGCCCGCATACCGGCGGAGTCCAGCCGACCAGGACGAAGATAACTACTGTTGGTGTACATAGTACGGGCAATCGCACCCTCTTCGATCTCTGCTGCTTGCAGCCACACTTCAAGCCATTCACGAACCGGATAGCGGTCGTCATAGGGGATCAACCGGGTTCTCTGCGCATTCCGCACTCTCAGCGCTGGTCGGCCACCCTCTATTTCATAATGCAGATCATTTACGTTCAGGTTGTGAATTTCATGCTGCTGCAAGCCCATATAAAGCGCCAATCCGATGATGGCACGATTGCGCAGGCCAATCAGGGTGTCAGTTTCCAGTTGGGCGATGAACGCCCGTGCCTGCAATTCGCTCAACCAGAACGGACGATTGGATGGATCGTCATCGATCCTATACTCAGCATCGCCGCGTACTCGGTACGCCAGACGATCGGGTAACTCACGTTTGAACGCTTCACGCTCATCTGGGTCGAGCAGTTCCAGGATAGTATCATCGGTGACGATGGCCTCATAGCGATCACGGATCAGCCGAATCCAATTCTTGCGATCTACTGCCGACACCCCTTCTCGTTTCAGGGTGAGTCGGAACTCAGCCAGATCAGGTTGGCTCCAATGGCGACCTGTTTCATCCAGCCAGCGGATAAAACGTCGCAGTCGCATATTGCGATAGTCATGCGCCTGGGCCGGGAGCAGCACGTCACTATTCTCCGATCCGTCGTTCTGGGTATAATCGACCAGATCGTCGTAGGTCAGGGTGCGCTCGTTATAACCGAGACAGGTTAATACCCCGTTGACAAAATCCGCCCGTTCCTCTGGGGCCAGATAGGCCAGGGTCTTCGCGTTGGAAAGCACCGCGATATAATGGTGACGAACATGCGATTTCTCGCTTTCGACCGAGCTGGGCTGCAAATTGTGGCGGTGGATGAGATACTCTCCGTATCTTTCCAGGTCTGGCCGGGTCCAATCCAGACCAACAAGGTCCAGCCAGTTAAGGAAGCGCTTCAACCGCCGCTTACCAAGTCCGCTCGATTCAGTTGACATCAGGACAGCATACGCATCATGCTGCCACAAACCGGGTTGCTGGGACATAAGTCAGTACATGATAATTTCGATATATTGAGTATACACGATATTGCAAAAAGCGTTGATTCCAGGATAATCAACTGTATAGTTCCGGGTCACGATTGAAAGCCCCCTGACATACCGGGCAGCAAAAATAGTAGATTATACCCTGGTAGACGGTTTCACTATAGACTTCTTCCGGTTCAAGTTCCGCGCTGCACACCGGATCGCGCACCCGCTCACCCGGCAGATTCATCCCCGCGTGCGGAATAGAAACCGCTAACGTTGTTCCCGCTCCCACCGCCGACTCGACATGCAGTCTACCCTGCCACTTCTCAACGCGCTCCTTGATACCGATTAACCCGTAATGTTGATCCTCTGCCAGCCGGTTGATGTCGTCCGGCGGCACAAAACCCACACCGTCATCGATCACCAACAGGTGTATCCCGTTATCCTGATAGCGAACGACCACCTGCACATGGTCAGCCTGTCCGTGACGTGTCGCATTCGTGATCCCTTCCTGGGCGGCACGGAACAGAGCCAATTCACGCACCTCGTCCAGACGACGCGGTGTACCCTCCACACGTACATCTTCAGCGATCATATTGAGCGCCGCCACCAGCCCCAGTTCATCCAATGCCGGCGGGCGCAGCGCAGCGATCATATCACGCAGCGATGCGACGGACTGCACCGATTGCTCGCGTGCCATCGTCAACATGGATTCCGCCTGATCCGGGTCCTGGCGCAGCCATTGACGCGCCAGATCAATAGTCTGGGCGATGGCGATGAATGACTGGACTGTCTCATCGTGGAGTTCATGAGCGATTCGTTGGCGCTCATGTTCACGGCCTTCGGCCAGATCATGGCCTTCAGCCTGCACCCGGCGCAGATGACCCACCATCCCCGCCATTGAACGCCTCAGTCGATCAATCGCCGGGATACCGCCGCATGGACATTCCAATGCATCCAGCCTGCCCTGTCTCAACGTTTCGGCCTGCTGAGCCAGACGATACAACGGTCGCATCACCCACCAATAAACCCATAGGTGGCTGACGACCAGCAAGACCAACAAAAATAGTTCAACCATTCCCATCGCCCAACATAATGAACCCATGCTGCAACGCAACGGTTACAGCTTCTGTCCGCGTGGCGACTCTCAGTTTCTCATAGATATTCTTGAGATGTCCCTGAACCGTTCGGTCGGAGATAAACAAGGTCTTGCCGATTTCCTTATTGGTCAATCCACACCCCACATGCGTCAAGACCTCAATCTCGCGGTCAGATAACCCTTCAACCTGAGTCGGGCGTTCCGATGCACGCACCAACGTGGATTGATCGAACGCCTTGCGCCCAACGATGACTTCTTGCAGAGCAGTGTGCAGTTCAGAAAGTTCAGCGGTCTTGAGTATAAAGCCATCGGCTCCGGCCTCCAGCAGCGCATGTACATAGGCCGGTTCATCGTAGGCGGTCAGCACCAGGATGCGCACC
>CAYQJO010000016.1:0-33622 GCA_964417785.1 uncultured Anaerolineaceae bacterium
TCCAGAATACGGCTCATCAGACGGGCCGCCTCTTCGTTGTCCTCGATCACGACGATCTGCTTGTGCAGGCTGTCTACCTGATCGAGAGCAGAAACCAGTTTCTCCTCCGGCGGCAGCGCGGGGGTCTCTTTGGTGTCGGTGAGATCGATCAATTTCTGCCACTGGTCGCCCAGAATCGTCTTCTCGACCGGGAGCGTATGACCGGAACAATTGACCACCACCACGTCATCTGGTTTGATGATTCCGTGCCGCACCAGCTTGAACAACCCGGCAAAGGTCACACCGACCGCCGGTTCAACCGAGATGCCATCATGACGAGCCAGCACGCGGATGGCGTTAAACGCCTCCTCGTCGGTTGCGGATTCGAACGCGCCGCCATTGGCGGTCACATAATCGTACAGCAGTTCGTAAGAGCGGCCCGGATTGCCAGTCGCCAGCGTGGCGATGATCGTCGTGGGATGCTCGACTGGCGTCGCCACCCGCTGACCGCGTTGATAGGCTTCGACCATTGGCGCACACCCGGTAGACTGAATCAACCCCATCGCTGGCAGCCGATCCACGAGTCCGAAGCGCTGCAATTCACGGAAGCCTTTACCCACGCCAATCGGTCCCATGCCGCCACTGACACCCTGCAAAAACCAGTCTGGTGCCAGCCAGCGCTCACTATCCCCCATGATGCGTCCAAGCTGCTCCGCAATTTCATAGGCCATGGTTTTCATCGACTCAATCGCCGCGACGCTCTTGATCCCCTTATCCAGGAAGATCCCCTTCGCTTTGGCAAACTGGGCCGCAAGATGTTTGGTTTGATCATAGGTGCCAGTCGTCTTGATGATCTCCGCACCGTAGAGCGCCGCCTCGCGCATTTTCTCGTTGGGCGTGGTCTGGGGGAAGAACGCCCACACTTTGATCCCGGCACGCGCACCATAAGCCGCATACGCGATGGCGACATTGCCGGTGCTGGCGACGACCACCTCATCAACGCCCTTCTCTTTCAACGCCGAGATGGCAACCGCCGCCTGCCGGTCTTTGAAGCTGCCGGTGGGTCCCTGGCGCTCATCTTTGATATACAGGTGCTTGAGACCCAGAGACGCCGCCAGTGCTTCTGACTTAATCAGCGGGGTGGCCCCTTCGTTCAGGGTGACGATGTTGCGGGTCTCATAAAGCGGCAAGAACTCATGATAACGCCACAAATCAGAAGGACGGTCCCTCAGATTGTGCAACCAATCCTGCACATCCACGTTGTTATCGTAGCGTGCCTCCACCAGCGTTTCGCCACAGCGCTCACAGGCCCCGGTAAACGTGCTGAGCGGGACCTGCGCCCCACAATTTGTACACTCCAATGTGATGTGTTTGCTCGGCAAACCTTATTCACTCCCGTTTAAGTGCTGCCGGACACCGGCAACAAAGGCATCGTACTCTTCTTTGCTGATGTCAGTCTTGTACAGGACATGGATATTGGCAAGCTGGGCCTGTTCGTCGGCGTTCAGGTTCAGTTCACCCGTAACCACCATGACCGGCACACTGGCCGTCTCCGGGTTGGATCGCAGTTCGGCCAGCACAGCAAATCCATCCATCTCCGGCATCCGCAGATCAAGGATAATCAGGTCGGGGTGGCGGCGAGCCACCATCGAGATTCCCTCTTTGCCATCGTGTGCGGAAAAGACCCGGTATGTACCGTCCTGATTGAGCAGTTGTTCCAGCAAACGCACCGACTCTGGCTGGTCGTCAATAATCAGAATGCGTTCGAGATTGCTCTCTTTCTCCGCCGCCAACACGGCCTCCACCAAATCCTCCGGCATGAAGGGCCGTTCGATGAAGCTGTATGCACCAAGCTGGTAGGCGCGTTCGGACTCATCGCTCAGGGTGACGACGATTATGGGAATATCGAAAGTGTCGTCGCGTTCTTTCAGACGTTCCAGGATGTTCCAGCCCTCGCCATTGGCGAAGTTGACATCCATCACCAGAAGTGTTGGGCGCAAGTTGCTCACCATCGCTTCGGTATAGGCCGGATGGTCGGCAGTTGTCACCTCGAATCCTTCCCGTTGCAGCACTCGCCGGAATTGATCGACCATATCCTTGTTGTCCTCAATCAGCAGGACATCGCGTTTGGTCTGGATAAACCGGGGCGCGTTAACGGCGACGGTTGAGACCTCAATGGTTGGTTGGCTGGCTGGCCTGACCGGCGGATCAACATGCGTGATCGGATCAAGCTCATCCAGAGCCGGCTCCGATTCCGGCGCACCATCGGCGTCGGTCTCCAGCGGTTCGGTGGGGATGGTGATAGTAAAGGTCGAACCCATATTGACCTGTGACGCCACCCGCATCTCGCCGCCCTGCATCTCGATCAACGATTTGGCAATCGGCAGACCCAGCCCCGTGCCGCCCTGAGTGCGCGTCAGCGACGAATCCACCTGCCGGAACGCTTCAAATAACAGCGGTAGGTCTTTTCCCGCGATGCCAATACCGGTGTCGATCACATCCACCTGGATCATCGAGTCGACAACATAGGCGCGGATCGTGATGGACCCTTGCTCGGTGAACTTGGCAGAGTTCGACAGCAGGTTCAGCAGCACCTGACGGGTGCGCACTTCATCGCCGTAGGCCGCTGGCATGTTGGATGCCATTTCCAGCAGCAGATTGATCGGCTTGTCCTTGACCAACCCGATCCCGATGGAGCGCACGCCCTCTAACAGCGGCTTGACCTCAAAGTAGTCGGCCTTCAGGTCCATCTTGTTCGCGGCGATCTTGGCCTGATCCAGAACGTCATTGATGAGCGTCAGTAAGTGCTGGCCGCTGGTGAAGATGGTGGACAGGTCTTGCTCCTGCATCTCGGTCAGTGGTCCGTCAATGCCTTTCAGCATCACCCGACTGAAACCGATGATTGAGTTCAGCGGCGTGCGTAACTCGTGGCTCATATTTGCCAGAAAGTCGCTTTTGATCCGATCCAGTTCCCGCAACTGTTCATTAGTCGCCTGCAACTGCTCGAGCAACTGCATGGACTGGACCACTGCCGAGAGCGATCCAGTCATCGTGAGCAGCAGTTGCAGTAGATCGTAGTTGTAGGCGTTGGTCCGGCGATCCTCCATCACAATCAGGCCAATGAGATCACCAGCGGCTACCAGCGGCAGCACCACTGCCGACCGTGCGCCGTCAACCACTGGCAGATACCGCTCGCCAACACGCTCCACGACGTAGGGTTGGCGCTGGCGGGCGACATCAGCCAGCAAATGCTCGCCATCCAGACGAATTTCCTCGATCTCGGTCAGTGGTTGCTCGGTACCGGCAGTGGCGACAGCCTTCAATGTCATGAAACTGTGATCAAAGTCGTCGATATAAAGCTGCGGCAGGTAGACCACCACCGAGAGCGCATCCAGCATCCGGTGCATGTGATCGCTGACGGTTTCAAGCGCTTCGTTGAGCGTATCCGCTGCTGCTGCTGCCGATGTCACCTCGAAAAGGAATCCCATCTTGACCGCCTGATCTTGCGAGGCTTCAAACAGGTTAGCGTTGTCAATCGCCACCGAAATCTGAGCCGCCAGCGTTGTCAGCGCCCGTACATCCTCCTCATTGAAGGCGTTGGATTCATTCGACTGTACGTCAAGCGCACCGACCACGCGCTCCTTGATGATGAGCGGCAGCGCCATCTCCGAACGTGTCAGCGGCAGATACGGATTTGGCTTGTGAACCACATCAGCAGCAGCGGTATCCAGCGCGATTTGCGGCTCGGCTTTCGCTGTCACACGACCGATCACACTGTCCGACCCCTTCGCCAGCTTATGCTGCACCCCAAGTAACTGTTGTCCGGCTTCACCGGTGCTGGCTCGCAGTTCGGCGTATTCATCCTCGTCGTCCATCAAGAAGACCTGAACATGATCGTAACCAAAGGCCTCCTGGATCAAATCAACCACCTGGGGCAGCAGCACTTCCAGGTCCAGGATTTTACCGGCACTCTGGCTGACTTCCGCCGATGTTTGAAGCTGGCGGGCGCGGCGCTCGGTTTGAGCCAGCAGATAAGCAGCCTCCAAAGACAGCGACGCCTGCTCAGCGAACGACCGGTAAACGCGGAGTTCTTTTTCACCGTAGGTATGTGACTCTGACGAACTGATCCAGATGATGCCAATCTCACGATTGCTTACCCGCAGCGGTAGCAGCAGCAGAGACCGCGCTTCCAGGCTGGCGACGCCGATACGCACCATGTCGTCTAGGTCTGGCGCATTCTCGATGTCGTCGATCATCAGCACATCACGGCTGGCGAGCAGTGACCACGCCGGGAATTGATCCGGGGAAAGCGTCACCCCGTTAAGCTCGACACCGCTCTCTGACCAACTGGCGGCCACACGCACCGACGCGCCAGGGGCCTGCCAGTCCTTGCCTTCCAGCAGTGCGATAAACACCAGACTGATCGACGGTTCGACCAGATAATTGACGACGACATCCAGCACATCCGCCGTCGTTGTGGCATCAGAAAGCGCACGGTTGGCCTGATACAGCACGCTGGTCTCTTCCAGCGCGTTTTGTATCTGTTTGAACAGGATGATGTTGTTGAACTTGACCGAGGCCGCGTCTGCCATCGTATTCATATAGCGGTTCTCATTGTCGGTAAACCGGTGTGGGGCGTTATAGGCTATCACCAGATAGCCACCGGCGGCTTCACGCGGACGCAGATGAACCGCTGCCACTGCCTGAACACCAGCGGCCAACAGATGGCTGGCGGCGGGTTGTTGTACCTCGTTCAGATCGTCAATGAAGAGACCGCGCTCCGGGATAGTGAGACCGGCCATCAACGTATCGAAGTCCACACCGGTCAGATTGAACAACATCAACGTATCATCGCTCAGGCCAGCACTGGCGTCCAGATAGGCCGCGGCATGATCTGATTCCATTTCCACGACCGCCTGCCGCAGCGTATCCGCGAGATCGGGGACTTCACGTGCATGGCTGATGGTGTTGGTCGCATTGTAGAGGGCCTGCACCTCACGCACCGTCATCTGCTGGCGCTGGATCAGCAGTCGATTGTCGATGGCGGTGGACGCAACATCGCTCAACTGGCGCAGTACCCGGTCCTGGTCCATTGTGAAAGTCTCATCGCTGAAGACCACAATCCAACCGTAGGGGTCATCACGCATACTGACCATGAGCGGCAAAGTCAGCACAGCGGGTGTCGCCAGCATCAAACCGGCCTCGCTCGCGTCGTCCATACGCAGCACCCGATCCGGATGGATCAGTGGGCGCAGTATCTCCGGGTTGTCGAAAGGTTCCATCAGGAAACGCGCCGTTTCCAGTTCGCCATCTTCGTTCGTCATCAGGATCAACGCATCAGCAGGCTGCTGGAGCAAGGTCTGCTCCAACACCACATCCAGCACATCATCCAGCGTGGCGGCCTCAGCAAGCTGGCGCTGAGCTTCGTAGAGCGAGACCGTCTCCCGCAGGTTTTCTTGCAGGGTGTTTTCCAGGCTACGCAGGTTGGTGATGTCCTGGAAAGCGGCCACGATACTGGTCACGTTACCCTTTTCATCGGTGATGGGCGCGGCATTCAACAGCAGGTCAATCTGAATGTCGTCCATAATGACGGCTACATCGTCAACCGACTGCTCACGCCCGCTGGCAAGTGCGGCGAAGATCGGCAGTTCAGCCTCCGGATAGTGCAACTGGGTGCCGGTGCGATAAAGGTTGTAGCCTTCGATGGTAAACGGTGCGACCGGATCGATCTCCCGGCCCAGGTACAACTGGACCTGCTGGTTGAAGTTCAGCGGTTGGAGCGTTTGCGGGTCCAACACCAGGACACCGGTCGGCAGGGTTTCCAGTATCGAGCGCAGGGTTTGCTGCTCGTACTGGGTTTGCTGGAACAAGCGGCGATTTTCCAGAGCCAGCGCCACCTGTGTCGCCAGTGTATCCACCAACTGACGGTCGCGCTCGTCAACATCGGCCTCATCCAGATCGCGGCCCATATACAGCCCACCGAAGGCCTGATCCGAGGTCGCCACCGGAGCAGCGATATGCTTGCCAAAGAACGCGGCAAGCTGCATCCGCTCGTTTTCGTCCAGGTTCTGCAGCGATGGATACGCCATCATGTCGTTGACGATAATCACCTGATCCAGGCGTATCGCATCGGTGATGGGTATCTCATCCATCAGATCATAGGTAATGTCTGCATTGGTTTCAAAGCCAGCCATCCGCGATGTCATCACTTGAAGCTGGTTCTGAGCCGCATCAAACAGCAGCAGCATCCAGCGGCTGAAGCGACCTTCCTCGGCCACCCGTGCGAACACCCGGTCCAATCCCTCGCGCACATCACCGACACTACCGATCTCGTTGGTCAACTGTGCCGCTTCGGCCAGCGCCAACGCCCGGCGTGCTTCAGAACGGGCCTCATCAAACAGACGGATGTTGTCAACGGCCAGCGCAATTTGATCGGCCACTGCCATCAAGAAGCGCTGATATTGTTCGTCAAACATTCGTGGTGTCGCGCTCTCACATACCATCACGCCGAACCAGCGCTGGCGCACCCGGATTGGTGCGACCAACGCACCGGGGACCTGTAGCTGTGTGAGAAGTTGTTGTGCCAGACCGTCGTTCTCTTCCAGGCTGATCGCGGTCCGGGTTTCAGCCGTCAATCGTCCGTAAGGATAATCGCGGGCGTCAATCCGGTCCCGCTCGTTATGACCGCCCTCACCGTTACGCCAGCGGTAAACATATTCCAGTGTGGGTGCATCCACCACCGGTTCCGGTATGGCGATCAACACCGAGATTGTGACCGGTTCCTGCGCCACAAACGGACGGGCCAGATGAGTGACCGCCACCTCATACACCTTGTCCAGGTCCTGGGCGCTGATAATGGCGTTACTGGCAAGGTACAGACGGCGGGCTTCGTCCAGCGCCTCTTCTGTACGCTCCAACAGCTTGCGGATTTGAATCTGACTGCTCATCTGGCCGGTTAGCGCCCGATAGACCTCAATGTGGGTCGAGGTCAGTTCGCGTAGTTCCTGCGAAGTGACCTGAAACAGCGCAATTGGCTGGTTGGCACTGAACAATGGAAAGACCGCTGTAAAACGATTCCCCTGCTCGCGGATCCATTTAACCGGCGGCGGTACATTGGTATTGCTGGGCGTGTCATCGGTGATGACTTCTGGCTCACGCTGTCGCAGCGGAGACTCCGCCGGAATGTGAATCGGATAGACACGATCAATCTCACGGATGTCGATCCCGTCGGACTGGGCCACCATCCGGGCCTGGGTCGGCCAACCGGTCTCGTCCAGTTCGCCCTCAAGCAGACTGAGGTTGAACGCCAGACCATGATCGCTGTTGGTCGCCACCGCCGCATACACCAGGTCCTGCATATTCTGAGCAGTGTTGATGATCCGGCTCGCAGCATACAGGTTTTCGTTGCGGGCCATCTGCTCTTCCGTCTGTTGCAGCAGCAAGCGGTTGTCGATGGTCACACCCGCCTGGTCGATCAACGCGGTGTAGATGCGCCCCTCCCACTCGCCAAAGGTGTGCGGCTCGGCGAATTGCAGGCTGATGATACCCTGCCACATCCCACGCACTACCAGCGGGATTATGACCAGCGCTTCGGCCTGTAAACGGCGCAGGATCAACTTCAAGCCGCTGTCCAGGCGCACATCCTCGCGGGCGTTGCGCACCAGCGCCACCCGGTCAGGTTCGAGTTTGTTCAGGAAGGGATGATCGGACCGGCACACGCGCATCCCGGTCAAATCCTGGCGATCCGCCGGCGGCGAATCCGCCGCCAGATTCAACCATTCCAACCGGGATGCACTTTCGTCAAAGGTCCAGATTTGTCCACCACTGGCCCCGCGCACCACCGTCTGGATAATGGCATCAATGATATCTTGTAGACTGTTGGCTTCGTTAAGCGCCCGGCTCAGTTCATACAGGGTGGAGGTCTCCGTCAGACTGATCTGTGTTTCCTGGAACAGGCGTGCGTTCTCAATCGCCAGTGAGACACGATTGGCGACCGCCTGCAAGATAACCCGATCACCTTCGGTGAAGTCCTCGTCGCTGGCGGCGCTGATCTCACCGATAGTCTGACCGCGAATGCTGATCGGCACACGAATATCTGCCACGCCGTCGCCGTTCGGCTCCGGTTCCACACTGACAAGATTATAGCGATAGGCCCGTTCCAGTTGCAGCCGCTTATGCGCCGATTCCCATGCCTGATGGGTCAACTGGCGGTTGAGGGTGTCAATCTGTGTGATACGGGTTTCGGATTGGTTCATCAGACGGGTGTTGACAATGGCGACCGAAAGCTGGTTGGCCAGCAGCGTAAACACTGGCAAATCCGTCTCCTGGAACGCATTTGGCTCTTTGCTCTGAATATCCAGTACGCCAATCACGGTGTCACCGCTGACCAGCGGCAGCCCCATCTCGGCACGAGTCTCCGGTAGCAGTGGATTGAAACGGTGTCCCGGCTGGCCTTCGGTATCCTGAACAATCACTGGCATACCGCTTCCGGTCACGCCGCCAATGACCGACTCCGAACCGACCGGAATCTTGAAATCCTGTTCCAGGAGCTTACGGCCCGCCTCGCCCCGGCTGTAAAGCAGCACGGCGTTCATACGAGCATCATCGACCAGGAAGACCTGTGCGTGATAATAGCCGAACTCCTCGCAAATCCGGTTAATGGCACGCACCAGAATGACATCAACATCATGCAGTGTCGCCACTTCACGCCCGATACGGGCCGTCAATTCCAGATTGCGGCGGTGTTTTTCCGAAGCACCGGAAAGCTGCTCTTGAAGTTCAGCCAGCCGATTCGATAAACCGCCAATGGCTCCGGATATTTCACCGAGTTCATCACCTGAGTCAATCATTGGTAGCGTTTCGCCCATTGCGATATCGCCAGCGAGACGCTGCGCCAGGGTGCGCAGAGATTGCACGGGACGTAAAACCGGAACCACAAAGATACGGACCAGGGTCAACACCACAAGCAGCATGATCGTATAGACCGAGACCACCAGCACCGACAGCAGATCATAGCGATTAACGGCTGTCTCAAAATCTTCGACCAGGACAACACGCCAGGGGGTATCGACACCGATCATTCCCTCAACCGGCAGCGCCGAAATGGCCTGTGCTGCCGACGCAAAATTTGCCAGAAAGTTCGTATCCTCAAGCACCTGGTAATCAATAGCGCCGCTGTTATTGTCGAGGTAGGTCCACACATCGTCACTGGCCGCAACTGTCCCCACCTCCGTCAGAATCCGACGCTGGTTGTCGATCAGTATCACATGATAATAGTCCGCCAGATCACCAGCCGCCTGTACCAGGCTGTTGATGAAGGCATCGGCACGAACCTGTAACTGCACCAGACCGACCACATCGGTCATGTTGCCGAGGGGAGTCACCGGTGTATAAATGGACAGATAGTTCTGCGATGTCATCTCACCAAAGTAGACCTGCCCCACATCCAGGTCCTCAATCTCAGCCTGAAGAGCAGGTGTGATCGCCGATTCTCGCCTGACTGTGTTGACCGTCACCTGTTGATCGGTGTTGATCGCTTCACCCCATACCTGCCCGCGCCGGTCAACATAGCGGACAGCCATATACGTATCGATATGGCGTACCAGCAGATCATCAAACAGGCGCAGCATCGACCGCTGGTACTCAGAGCGGCCAAGATCGTGATCCTGATCGTAGGTTGCTTCTACCGCTTGACCGAAGTTCCGCAGCGTGGACCCCGAACTCAGACTCACCACATCGTAAGCCAGGGCATCGATTGTGCGAGCAACGGCATTGTCAAACTGCCACAGGGCATACGCGTTCTCACGCTGGACGGATTGCTGCCCGGATAACTGCTGCGACATCACCGTGATGACAGCCAGACCGACAAACGCCACCACCAGGATGACATCAATACGCCGTAACAGCCGTCGGTTGAGAGACCGTGTGTTTTTTTTCCTGATACTACTCATGAACGACCACCATTCTTCACCGGAGTTGTGTCACCTGAGTCCTGCAATTTTAGATCGATATTCACCTGGGGAACGCGCAGCGCCTGACCGACCTCACGTACCGCAGTCTGCAAAATCGTATCAATATCCGTTTGTCCGAAAAGTTGTGCTGCGATGTCATTCACCACACGCTCCCGGTTAATCGCCCGGCGGCTTTCCTGGAAAAGCCGTGCATTATCGAGACTGATTGCCAGACGGTTCACCAGTTCTTCGGCCAGTTCGACCTTATCCTGGTTGAAATCAGCGGCGGGCAGTTCCCACTGTACCGCACCCAGGATGCGATCTCGTAGTTGAATCGGGATGGCAAAAGGAACCGTCTGTCGCGAGGTGATGTCACCGATCACTGGCACCCCACGCTGAACCGCCTGCTGTCGCAGATCGTCCAGATCGTCCTGCTGTGGCGCACCCGCCGCCATCGTCAGGAGCTTCTGGCGCTGCGCGTTCATGTATTCGCGCCATGTACGCCCCGTCATCTCACGGTTCGCCACCCGCACTTCCTCCATGCGCTGCATGGACTCCTGGTAAAGGCGGGCGTGTTCGATAGCGATGGCAATTTGATCCGCCATGATGCGCAGTACCGTCACCTGATCGTGATGGAATGTGTCGCTCAGGCGGCTCTGCACATCCAGCGCACCGATTACCCGCGAGCCGCTGCGCAGTGGGATCGCCAGTTCAGCGCGGGTCTCCGGCAGAAATTCGTTGGCCCGGTGGACATCGCTGGTACCGGTATCCCTTGCGATAACCACCCGACCTTCTTCCGTCACCTGACCGATAACGCTGACGCTGCCGACTTCCAGCCGGTGGCCGCGTTCCAGCAGGAGCCGTCCGGCCTCGCCAGTGCTGGCTCGTAAGACTGCATAGCGTCTCTCATAGTCGAGCAAGAAAATCTGTGCGTGATAAATGTTGCTGAACTGCTCCACGATCAAATTGACTGCGCCGTCCATCAAAATCGCCGGATCACGCTGGCTGGCGGCAACACGGCTGACCTCATGGGTCGCCTGGAGATCACGGACACCCAGCGCCACGCGCTGCTCAAAGTCGGTCAGCATGTCGGCAACCTGCTGGCGCACACTCACAAACACGCGGGCCAGCGAACCAATTTCATCGCTCCGGGCTGCTGTAGCGACCGTGCTGTCCATCATCCCCGAACCCACCGATTCGATGTCGCTTTTGAGCGAGTTCAGCGGCGGGATCAAGGTCAGGTTGATGGCAGTCGCGATGGCGGCAGCTATCAGCAGCGGAACCAGTACGATAACCGCACCCTGGGCGAATGTACCGGACAAATCTTGAACAAACGAAAATTCCGCCGAAACCTCGGTGATGAGCGCCAGCGGCGTCCCCACAATCGGCGTGTAATGCCCGATATAGTCTTTATCCGCGAACTGGTAGGTCGCGATACCGGTGCGCTGGGCGACGCCCTCGCTGATCGGGCTGACCGCAGCCGAAGCCGCCGACAGGTCCTCATCTACCGCGATGAATTCGCCATCAGCGGTGGCAAGATAACTGTTGGTGGGCAGGAAGGTGCTTTGCCCCTGAAGATGTTGGAAAAAGACCGCCTCGCGATCCACACGGCCAATCATGTAACCAATCGCCTCATCGCCATCATAAAAAGGCTGGACGATCTGAAGAATGAGTTGATCGTTCTCGGTGCTGACGATCATGCGCTGATCGACACCAAGCTGTGCGGCGGTCTGACCTGCCTCGAAGGCGACCGACCCACTGTAATCAGCACCGGTTGGCAGCGTCTCGACATTGCCCTCTTCAATCGCCAGGATCACCCTGCCATCTTCCGCAACCAGCAGCACCCGGTCAAAAATATTCGGACCAAACAACCGTTCAACCAGCGCACGGCGTATACCCTCAATCGTCGAACTCATGAATGTGTCGGTCTGGTTCATAAGATTTGCTGTTGAACGATAGATCAGTTGAATTGCCCGGTCGCGGGCAAAGCTGATGAGAACCACCCTGGCTTGTTCCAGATCGTTCAGAATGGCCCGTTGGCGGTTACGTCCCAGGTCCTCGACATAAGCCTGTAGGTTGTCCGTATCGACAGCCGCGACTTCGCGTTGGATCAGGATCAGCGACAGGATCGTCGGGATCAACACCGCCAGGATGACGCCGCCTGTCACCCGAAGCCAGATCGGTGCATTAAACCTCATCATACTTCGGCCTCCTCCGGTTGTAGATGGATTTGCGTGCGGACTGCGCCCAACGTCTCGTTAAAGCTGTTGGCCGCCAGCGACAAGACCGATTCCACATCTGTCGCACCGATCAACAGACTGGCGATTTCGCTCGCCTGCCGCTCCCGGTTGGCCCAGGCCTGACTCTGTTCAAACAGACGCTTGTTTTCCAGCGCAATCGCCAACCGGCTCGTCACATTTCGCGCCAGTTCGATCTTGCGCTCGGTGACTTCTTCCACCGTGAAGGACAATGCGCCCAGAATCTCGTCCCGCAACCGGATCGGAATGGCAATGGTGTGGTCGTCGCTGTAAATGTCGCCGGACTGGATTGCCCGTTGAATCTCATCGGGCAGATTGCGTTTCGGCACAAAACCCTCTCCGTTCAGATCAAACCCGACCGTGACGGGATCACTCTCAAAATACCGATCCCACACACTGCTGCCTTCACGGTACTGGTCCAGTTGCCCGCGTAGATGCGCGATAGTCTGCTCGTATTCCGCCAGTTGCGCTTCCAAAGTCTGAACCGGACGGATCGCCATCAGGGTCAGTGCGATATTATCGCTCAGGCGCAGCAAAACCTGAAGTTCCTCCGGTGTGATGGCACGGTCATTGAGCTGCACATCAAGCAGCGCCAGCACACGCCGCTGCCCCTGTAAAGGGATAATCACGCCGGTAAAAGTGGATGGCAGGAGATGAGAACGAAGGTTGGGCGGATCCGTCATCGATACCTGGACGACGCGGTTCTGGCTGACCGCCTGCGCCGGTGCGCTCAATGCGTTCATCTCGACCTCGGTCAGGATACCCTGATCGTGATGGCTCAAGCCGGACCGCAGCCGGTGCGAAATATTGCCCCGATCATCCACGAGGAAGAACTGCGCGAATGTATAGCCCATGTCGTCCCGGATGGTATCAAGAACGGAAGTGAGCATCGCTTCCGTGCTGCTGCGATCCACCCGGTTCATCAGTGCTGTGACCCTGTGCATTTGCTGTGATTCATGGGTCAGGCGCTCCACAACCGCCGCATCGCCACCGGAGAGGATTTGCATGAAGACAACCACGATACCGAGTACTGTCAATGCCCCGTAAACACGCTGTTCCCCCAGCACGTCGAGCGAGTCTTCAGTACCAAGCGTGATGAGAAAAATGCTGCTCAGCACAACCACTGCCGTGATAACAAAGCCACGCCGGTTGAGCAGGAACGCTGCTGCCGCCAGCGGCAGAACCACACCGATTAACCCGGGTGTGTCGATTCCGTCACGCTGAATCGGCCCCATACTCGTCGGGATTAATATAATCACAATCAGCATGCTGGCGGCGTTCAGGTGACCGCGCTGTACCAGAACGATACCGAAAATCGCCACCAGGGGAGCAACACCAATCCCGAGGATATCGGTCACTGTCAGCATTTTGGCTTCTAACACGTCCGGCACGGTGATCGCAACGGCAGAAGCTACCGCAATGATGAACCCGACGGCCAACAACCACAAAAGGCGTGCGGCCCGCTGGCGGTCCAGCGGATTTTCGTAGGGGTACTGGACGGTGAAGAGGGTTTTCAGTCGGTTCATGACGCCTCCTCCTCCCCTCTTTGCGCCAGCCGGATTTTGCCCACCGGAGCGTCGAGCGACTGGCTTAACTCGGTCAGGGTGATTTGCAGCAGTTCTTCGACCGATAGGGCCGACTGGTACTGTCCTACAATCGCATTGATATGCTGTTCCTGTGCGGTTGCCTGCTGCGATTCCTCGAAGAGACGGGCGTTATCCAGGTTGATCGCCAGACGGCTGGCGACCGCCTCGACAATTTCAGCCGCGTTTTGCCCCTCCTTGCCCGGTTCGACCTCAATCGCGCCAATCACCGCTCCGCGCAGCATCAACGGCACCGCAATGGTCCCGTTCACCACCGGTTGGCGTGTCTGGCTGGCTGTGACCATGCTCTGGGTCCAATCCGGTTTGGCCGGTTCGCCCTGGCGGGTCAATACAACCCCATTGGAGTGTCCGTGCTGGTAGTTCTCCCATACCTGATGGGTCAACTGGCGGTTCAGGCGCTGGATTTCGCGCAGACTGGCTTCCGACTCCAGGAACAGGCGTTTGTTCTCACGGACGCTTTCGGCCTGCATCTCAAAGAGGCGGGCATTGCGGATGGCGACGGTCAACTGGCCGGCCACCACCTGAAGTAACTGGATCGCATTGGGACTGAAGGCGTTAATATCGGCACTCTGCACATCGAGCGCCCCGATGATCCGGTCGCCCTCGATAATGGGCAGTGCCAACTCTGACCGTGTACTGGGCAGCAGTTCATTGCGCGAATGCACACTCTCGGCATCGGTGTCGCGGGCAATCACCACATCGCCTAATTGTGTCACCCGCCCGATGACGCTCTGTGATCCAACCGCCAGACGGTGGCCGCGATTGAGCAGTTCACGCCCCACCCGCCCGGTACTGGCGACCAGATTAGCATATTGGCGTTCCTCGTCTACCATGAACACCTGGACATGGTAATAGCCAAAACTTTCGCTGATGAGATCGACTGTGGTCTTTAGCAGTTCGTCCAGGTCCAGCATCGTTGACGCAATCCGACCCACTTCGTTTGTCACCTGAAGGCGCTCGGAACTCTTGATGGAGTCCAGTGCCGCCCGTTCAATCCCGCCGTTGACATAGCGGATCAACATCGCTAACCCGACTGCCGCTGGCGGTATGGTCAAGGCCACCGAGATGTTTTCCGCCATCAACTGGTTGATCGATTCCGGAACCGAGACATAAAACCGCAGCAAGAAGGCCGCGATGGTGATGGCAAATACGTTATTGTTGGCGATCATCCCGCTGGCGGCCATCGCCAGCACACCGACTGTAATAACGGTGATGGGCGATACCGAAGTGTAACCAGCAGCCGCCATCAACAGTACAATGACGTTCTGAATCTCACGCACATAAAGACGTTTCTCCAACAAATAGAACATCACCGGCGCAGTGATGAGGACGACTATCTGGATATAGAAACTGGCGTCGATCAGGTTGTTGGCGAAGTCGTAGATCGCCGTTCCCGTTACAATAACGACCATGATACCGAGCATGGCCTGTGCGAAACGGATACGTAACTGTTCAGCAAAAGTTGATTGTCTATCCATGACCGTTGGCCTCCGGTGGCACGCCCAGACGGATCGCAACCCGTTCTGCCTTCAAAGAGTCGAACAAGCTTTGAGCTGCCTCTACCACCATGTTGTCCACATTGTTGACGGACTGCAATCGTGCGGTAATCTGATTGACCAGAGCCTCGCGTTGGGCATTGCGCTGGCTCTCCTCGACTAACCGGGCGTTGTCGGCGGCAATACCGAAACGCTCGCTCACCTCCTGGATCAAATCATAATCATCAGGCGAGAACGACACGTCGGCATCCAGTTCAAACTCCATCGCACCAATCACCTGACCGCGCACGCGCAGCGGTACGGCGATCACCTGAACCTCATCCTGCTGCGTCTGAACGAGATAATTGTGCTTTATGGCATCTTGCAGTGATTGCGTCATGGGCGCTTCTGCCTGAACATCTCTGGTCGTGAAATCAACAGACACCCCGTATTCTTGCGCACTCTCGCGCAAGTATTCAGACCAGGCTCGACCGGTCAACCGCTCGTTCAGGCGCTCGACCTCATGCAAAGCTTCCTGCGCTTCCGCGATCAGCGCCTCGTTTTCCTGGATTTGCGCCTGCGCTTTTTCGTACTGGCTGACGTTATCGACCGCCAGTGTGATGCTGTCCGCAAGCGCCTGGAAGGTCGCCAACTGATTTCCCTCTCTGAAGGCATTCGGGTCTTTTGATTGCAGGTCGAGTGCGCCGATGATCCGTTCACCAATACGCAGCGGCAGCGCTGTTTCGACCGCCGTCAGCGGCAGGAGTTCGTTACGTTTGTGTACACTGCCACGCTCACCGGGCCGGGCAATCACCGGATGGCCGTGCAGGGTCGCCTGGCCGATCACACTACTACTGCCGACGCGCAAATGATGCCCACGCCTGAGAAGCTGCTCGCCCACAGTACCGGTACTGGCAACCAGACGGGCGTCCTGGCCGTCGTCGTCTACGAGAAAGACCTGTGTATGGTAAATCAGATCGAACGTGGTGTTGATCTCCTGGACAACAGCATCGAGCAAATCGTTCAGCGCAGCCCGCCCCGCGACTGCCTGCGCGATGGCGGCGACCACATCGGCTGTTTTGCGACGTTCCTCAATCGCCTCAGAGATATCCGAATCGCGTTCTACCCGGGCCACACGCAAGAACATCAAGAAGGCGACACCGGTTCCCAGAATCACCAGGCCGGTCGCGAACAAATCGCTGATGCTGTACTTCATCAGGTCATCGACACTGGTGATGTAATCCGGGTAGACCTCGATGGAGGGGCGCAACAGTATGCCCGCAGTCAGTGTGAGCAGTGCCAGCACGGTGCCGACCCAAACACCACGCCGCCCTTTCAACAGGCCAGTTATCACGATCAGCGCCATGATGGTCACACCGTTGGGTGCGTTGGCGATGCCGGTTTGCAGCGAATTGACATAAATGCCAGTTACCCACATAGCCGCCGGTCCCCAGGCGGCCCAACTCAGGTATCCGGCACGGGTGGCGACAATCGTGGCAAAACCCAACACAAAGAACGTGACAACGGAGACAGCCAGGTACCAGGTTGAGGATAACTGCTGCAAATAGGTCTGCTGGCTGGCACCACTCGGCACGAAGACGACATAGATGGCATAGGCCACCAGCAAAAAGATGGTTATCCCATAAACGACTCGCGCCCGATCACGCTCCGCTGCCGACTCATAGTCTGATATATCGAAGACGGTCATGTCTCGTCCTCCATAGATAAGCGGATACGCGCCCGCCGCGCACCCAACGCCTGCCCCAGTTCGCTGACGGTCAACTCCAGCAGGTGATTCATATCCACCTGCTGCTGGAGCCGGTTAGAAATCTCGTTGACCTGGGCCTTGCTTCGCGCAAGCTGCTGGCTCTGCGTGTACATTTCTGCATTTTCAATGGCAACCGCAAGCTGGCTGATTAACTGCTGGAAGATAGCGATGTCTGTGTGGTTGTACGCATTCGGTACCCGGTTGCCCAGTTCAATGACCCCGACAACCGCACCGCGTGAATATACCGGCAGCGCCAGAACCGACCGCATATCCGAACTCAGCGGCACACGTCCCTCGTTTTCCAGCAGTAGATCGTCAATCCAGATCAGATCACGGGACTGCCAGACAGCCCCGGCTATCGACCGCTCCAGGTCCACAACCGGCCCATTATCCATATCGACCTGGATGTCGTTGCCTTCGGCATACCATGCGACGTTCTTGAGGACGCCATGCCCACTGTCGTACAGACTGAAGGCCAGATGGTGAACCGGGACAACCTGTACCGCGTTAATGAGACCGACTTCAAGCAAGGTCGGCACATTGAGCGTCGTCTGGATGGCTTCGCTAAAACTGGCGACCATCTCCATCTGCGTTGCGTGCCGCATGGTGTCACGCAGCAGCCGGATATTCTGCAACTGGGTGCCGACCTGCGACGTGATCGTCTCAGCGATGCGCTGCATATCGTCAGTGAAGTTACGCGGATTATCGGCGTAAATATCGACGCTGACGGAGCCAATATAACCCAGGCGGGTATCGTGAAGCGGCATCACCATCAGGGCGCGTATATTCAGATCAGTCAGAATCTGGCGAATTTCGCTATCCAGAAGGGTACTGGAAGCAACATCGTCCAACCGCAGCGTTTTGCCCGTCTGCCGCAGATAAGCGTGAATAGCCTGCTGCGTATCGTGTATTGTGCCGACAGCACCGTGATTGGGATACTCACTTACCACTCTGGCTGTGCTGCCATCCGGGTTGACCAGGCTGATGGCAGAGTGATCGAGTCTCAATGCCGTCACCAGCATCTCGCACGTTTTGTCGAGCAAAGACGATTCATCGCGCAAACCCGATAACGAGACCGCCGCCTCGCTGATAACCTGCAAAACTGCGAGCCGGTTGGCGAGTTGTTCGGTCGAATTCTGCATATTGTGAACCAACCGGGTATTTTGCAGCATCACCGTTAACTGGTCGCGGATAATTCCGTAAAGAAAGCGCAGCGTTGGAAGAAAAGTCTGTGCTTCCCGATATGAAATGTTGAACTGGCTGACCATCCGTCCGGCGTCAAAAATTGGCACGAGAATAATACTGCGCATCCCCTGATTGTAAGCGAAACGCAAAACCGGACGTGCATCAAGAACACGTTCAATGTCCTCAATGAATTCAATTTCATCCGGACGGTCGCACCAGTCGGCCTTGAACGCATCAAGATCGTCATCCTGTATATTTTCGCGGACCTCGTGTTCCCCCTCCGGTGTGACCACTATTTCGTGGGTGACAGCCTCTATGTCGTCCGCAGTGTAATGGATGGTGAAAAGTGAGATGGAGTCCGCATCCGGCGCAACGTGATCGCGCAGCGCCCGCAATATCGCAACATCGTCTCTGGCATGGACGAGCGTCCGGGCGAAGCTGCGCTCCTGTGGCGGGTTCAAAATCGGATCGACCACCAGGGTGCAGAGGGTATACAGCCATTCATCCGCGACCGGTTCCCCCCAGGCTTCCAGGGTGCAGGTCACTCCTCGGTGAACCAGTTCGGCCCGCGAAGTTGGCGCGGTGCCGGGATCATTCGCCGCCAACACCATATCGTCTGCGCTGAAACGCAGCCCGGTGATGGTTGGCTGAAGCTGCGACAGCAGGGCTTCCAGTAAATGATCGTTGGCCCCCTGCCGGTCAATAATTTCGGATATAGATTTGAAATTGGGCGTCATCGATAACGTCTCCACTCTGGAATCCCCCTGTGCGCGCCCAAGAGAGGATTAGCTTACTTCCACTCCCAGACTTGTTCGCCGGAGAGCAAACGGGTGATCTGGTCCGGGAATCGATCCGGGTCCAGCGGTTTGCCCAGGAAACCATCAAAGCCGGCTTTTTGCGCCCGGCGCATCTGATCTTCACTGGCTTCTGCCGTGACCGCACAAACAACGGTCTCTTTCAGGCGCGGGTTGGCCCGGACTTTCTGCAAGGCCTGATAACCGTCTTCATACGGCAGGCGGATGTCCATCAAGATCAGGTCAATACGCGGCAGTGTCTCCGCAAACTGCACCACCTGCCAGCCGGAGGTCTTCCATTCGCAACGCTGAACCCCCATAAACGCCAGCATCCGTGCAATCAACACGAAGTTGGGAACGTTGTCCTCGACAACCAGAACATGTGCTTCGCCGGGTTCAATAGACTTACTCATAGATCAACACCTTAGAAATTCAAAGACCTGTTGAGCAAAGGTGTCCACATCGATAGGCTTGCCGATATAGCCATTACAGCCTGCATTGAGTGAACGATCACGGTCGCCTTCCATCACGTTTGCGGTCAGCGCCACAACCGGGATGTGAGCGATTTGTGGATGATTGCGTATCACCTCGGTAGCCTGCAACCCATCCATTTCTGGCATACTGATGTCCATCAGAATCAGATCAGGCGGATCGCTCAAGGCCATGTCAATGCCATCGCGTGCATTGGTCGCCTCAATGACATCGACTCCTTCAACCATCAGCACGCGACGCACGAGCATCCGGTTATTATCGTCGTCTTCGATATAGAGAACTCTTGGCATAGGTCCAAATACACTGTTATTCAATATATCGTCAGCATACAATGAAAATGGCGCATCAGCCATTAAGGCTCATCATTAAAACCATGAACTAACCTTTTTCTGATGCAGGTCACACTTAGCAGCCCTGTCGATTTCTGGTATTCTGGCCCTATAGTTACAGGAGGAGTACGAATGAAGCAGTACAACAGTGCGCCCGATATGCAAATTGATCCTGCCAAGAACTATGTCGCCCGTCTGAAGACGAGCAAAGGCGAATTCGACATCCAGTTATTCGCCGCCGACGCACCCGTCACGGTGAATAACTTCGTCTTTCTGGCGCAGGATGGCTTTTACACAGGTGTGACCTTCCACCGTGTAATCGACAATTTCATGATCCAGGGCGGCGACCCCACCGGCTCTGGTCGCGGCGGCCCCGGTTACAAATGGAACGACGAACCGTCAGCGCTCAAACTCAAGCACGACAGTGCTGGCACCCTGAGCATGGCAAACGCTGGCCCCAACACCAACGGCTCGCAGTTCTTCATCACCCACACCCCGACGCCCCATCTGGACGGTAAACATGCCGTGTTCGGCAAGGTGATGGGCGATGGTCAGGAAGTTGTGGACGCGATCCGCCAGGGCGATACCATTGAATCCGTAACGATTATCGAGAGTTAGTCTGGCCGCAGAAACTATCGCAGGGACGCCAATTCTGGCGTCCGCTGGTCCTCATCACAAATCCTCCCCCTCATCGTCGGGGAAACGGCTCATATCGGCCACTGGGACGGTGAAGGAGAAGATGCTGCCGCCGGTCGGATTATTCTCGACCCAGATGCGGCCCCCGTGCGCCTCAGCCACCAGCTTGCAGAACGTCAGCCCCAGCCCCACACCCCGCCGGACCTTCTTGCGCCCCTCCACCTGCACGAACCGGTCAAATAACACATCCTTATAATCATCGGGAACGCCAGGACCATTGTCGATCACATCAATCTGGGCGAACCCATCGTCAATGGATACGGCCCGGATGGTGACATCGCTCTCGGTAGGACTGTACTTCAGGGCATTATCCACCAGATTAAGCAGCAGCCGCTCGACCTTGTCGCCATCGACGTTGAGCAGCGGTATATCGGCCAGTTCGGTTTTGAGTTCAATTTCCAGTTCGTCCGCCAATGGGCGCAGTTCGTCACGAACATTCTCCACCAGCGGCGGCAGTTCTACGATGTCGCGGTCGATCCCCAGGCGGCCACTCTCCATCTTGGAGACGTCGAGCAGGCTGTCCACCCGGCTGAGCAGTTTGCGTACCGCCCGGCGGCTGGCGTCGGTTGTCATCTGGACGGACTGGGCAAAATCACTGTCTCGTGGCACCAGATCGTGCAGCAGTTTGAGGCTGGTCGTCACAGCGGTGAGCGGGCTGCGTAGATCGTGGACGATCATCCGCGAGAGTTCCTCACGGGCCTGCGCCAGTTCTTGTTCTTCGGTGTTGTCGTAGAAGACCAGCATGATGCCGACTGGATAACCGGCCTTGCCAGGAATGGGAATGGTGTTGCGCTGGATAAAGCGCGATCCCTGCTCCAGTACATATGAATCGGAAACCTGATTCTCATTCCAGTGTTCTGGCGAATGACAATTATGAACCAGATCAGCCAGCATTTGCGCCGACTCAAAGCCCCATGCCTGTACCAGATTCAGGTTTGGGGTGTCGATCAGGTCGCTGATGAAACGGTTCAACAGATTGTCGGGCTTAAGGCCCAACATCTCGATGCGGGGGTTCACCAGAATCACCTGTCCCCGGTCGTTGATCAGGGCGATGGCTTCGTTGATGGTGTCCAGGATAATTTGCAGCCGGTCACGCGCCTGGGTGATGTTGGCGAACAGACGGGCGTTGTTGATCGCCACAACCGCCTGATTGGCAATCTGAGCGACAAACTGAAGGTCCTCGGCACTGAACGCACCGGGAATCGTGCTTTCCAGCATCACATAGCCCATCACATCGGTTCCCCGAATGATAGGGACACAGATTTCGGCAACCGTCTCCGGCAAGCGGGCCACATAATCCGGATCGCGGTGAACATCGTCCAGATGGACCGCCTGCCCGGTCGAAAGCACGCGCCGGCTCACCCCCTGCCACAGTGCATCCGGTTGATCCAGACGGCCTGCCGGATACCCCTGTTGCGCTATCAATTGCAGACGGGTGCTATCTTCGTTAAAAAGCGCCACCAATCCCGCCTGACCGTGTGTGGCTTCGATGGCATTTTCCAGCACCAGTTCACCGATAGCGGCCAGATCAATCGTGGAGGTCAGCATCCGCCCGATGCCGGAAAGCACCAGAAGCTGCTCGACGCTCCGCTGGAATGCCTCATCGGTGGATGTATAAATACGAGCGTTGCTGATGGCCTGGGCTGCCTGGGTGGCGAACGTCCGCAGCATCTCAATCTGTTCAATGCCGTACTGCTGCACCGTCTGGAAGTAAAGGACCAACACACCCAGGCTGGTCTCGCCGATGGACAGTGATACCTCCACTAAAGACACCTGGTTCTCATAACGCATCAGATCGCGGATATAGATAGTGCGCGGGTCCTTCATGATGTCATTGATCGCCAGCGGCATCTGTTCGGGCAGTGGGCGCGATGTATCCTGCACCAGCATCGGGATCGGTGGGTCACTGACAAAGCGCGGACTCAAACCAGCGCTGCGGACCATCACCGGCGGCACATTGGTGATGTCATCCTGGAACAGATACACTGCCACCGCATAGGCTTCCGTCAGGGCCGAAGCCGACGAGATAACCGTGTCCAGTACGTTCTCCGGCGATAGGGTGCCGCTCAACAAAGTGACAATATTGTTCAGCGTGACCATCTGCTCCACACGGCGAACCTGCTGGTTATAAAGCTGCGCATTTTCGATAGCGACACTGGCACTATCGGCGACGATGGTGAACAGACGTAGATCATTCTGGTCGAACCGGCGCGATGGATCGTCTGACGCCACCGCCATCACGCCCAGATTGCGCTCACCCACCACCAGCGGCACCCCCATCCAGGCGACCAGTTCACCGCGTGGTGGCTGCAAGCGCATCGTCTGGGCGATAGTCTCGATATTATGGCTGATGAGGAGCGGTTGGCCGGTTTCCAGCACATGCCCGGATAACGTGTTGTCATAAGCCCGCAGCAGCGTATCTGATCCACCAGCGTCAACTTTCCCGTCGCGGATCGCCAAACTCATCTCCGGCTGTGAGCGGTCACGACCGTAGAGCATGATGGTGAAGTTCTGTATATTGAGCAGTTCAGCAACCTGGCGGTAGATGGTCTGCGTCAGCGTATCCAGGTCCAATTGGGAGCGCATCGACCGGGTTGTCTCCGCCAGTTTGTGCAGTTCGGTGATCTGGCGACGCAGCCGGTTGTCCGAGCGACTGAGGGCGTGTAACCCCAGAATAATCACCACCAGACCCAGACGGCTCAGGAACACTGCCGGCTCCAGGAAATCGCCAGCGAGGGACGCCCCCAGGATCGCAAACGGGATCGGCAGCACCAGCACCACGATAATCAGTGAGAAATGGATCGCCATGATCCGCTGTATCGGGCGCTGATCAACGTAAACTTGCAGGACAAACACCGCCAGATACAGCGTGGTATATACCAGACTGTAAACCAGCAGATCAAACGAGACCTCAATCTGACCGGCCCAATCGGCTGTGCTGAGTGGCAGCACGCCACCGAGGGCAATATAAACCTGTCCGGCGGCGAAAAAGCTCAGGGTCACACGCCCTGTGCTGAAAATCAGCGTCCGGGAGACAACCGGCAGCGCGTAATTGCCTCCCCGTACCAGCAGACCGGCTGCACCCAGCAAACCGCCGCTAAACATCGCCCACAGAAGACTATCAACAGCGGTCTCCGGAAGTGAGAGCAGGGCGATCATGCCGATCACATGCGCTGGACTGATGAGACTGCCGTCAGCCAGCCACACGCCGAAGTAAAGCGCCAGCGCCGTCAAAAACATATAGACCAGCGCTTCGCTCACGTAGAGGGTTTGTGGGATATGGGACACCAGCACAATGACAGTCATCAAGGCCAACACCCAGGGGATCACGAGCGTCAGCCAGCGTTTCAATTGTTGGTTCATGTCGTCAGACTCACCGGTAGCGTAAAGGCAAAACTGGCACCAGGCAGCGGCCCATTGCGATCCACCCAGATGCGCTCACCATGTGCCTCGACCGCCAGCTTGCAGAAGGTCAACCCCAGGCCGCTTCCCTTGCGCCCCCGCGAAGGCACATTGCCCTTGACCTGACGGAACTTCTCAAAAATCCGCTCCGCTTCATCCGGCGGGATACCCGGTCCGCTGTCGGAGATACGCACCAGCACATGCTGCCGGTCGATCCGTTCAGCCGATACCATAACCGGCTCGCCGGTTGGGGTGAACCGGGCTGCATTGTCCAGAATATTAATCATCACACGCCGGATTTTGTCGTGATCGACGTTGACCGGCGGCAAATCTGCCGGGATGTCGGTTTTGAACACGATACCGGCCTCCTGAAACACAGACTCAAGCGTGCGGTATGCACCATCGACCAGATCAGCCAGCACCGCTGGTGACTGCTTGAGTGGCATGCGACGGGTTTCCAACCGGGCAATATCCAGCAAACTGTCCACCAGGGCCAGCAGCGTATGGGAGGTATCCAGCGATACTTCGAGCAACTGCGGGATCGTCTCATCGCCAATTTCTTCAGCCACTTCCATCGCCAGCGTCAAACTGGTGATGATGGACCCCAGCGGTCCGCGTAAGTCATGCACCACCATACTGCTGATCTCGTCACGGTAAGCCGCCAGCAGCCGCTCCTCCGTGACGTCGCGCAGCGTCAACAAGCGCCCGAAAATACGCCCCTGCCCGTCCATCACTGGCGAACCGACTTCATCAATATAGCGGGGTTTGCCGTCTTTGGGAATCTCCATTGAGCGGGTGGTAATTCGTTGTGGCTCCAATCGCAGGGTTCGCGCCATCTCCTGCAGCGAGTCGTACATGGCATCTTCCGCGACCTCGGTGGCAAGATGATCCATCAGCAAATCAACAAAATATTCATTAATGTGTTCTTCCAGCGGGATATTCAGCAGATTCTCGGCGCTCAGATTGGCCTCGATCAACTTGCCGTCACGGTCGAGGAGGATAATACCGTCACGGGTTGAATCGAGAATAGCCCGCATCCGGTTGTTGCCCGCCCGAATTTGTTCGTAGAGGATGGCATTTTCCAGGTGACCGGACGCCTGGATCGCCAGCAGTTGCAGCGTGTTCAGGATTGATTTCGTATACGGGCCAGCCACACACATCACGGCACGGATGCTGCTGCCATATTTGATCGGCACCACGACATAATCCTGTTGATCGACCACTATGATCTCTCCGGTGCGGGCGACCTCGTTTAAGACCGCCGCTGGCAGTTCCAGTGCCACATCCTCATATCCCGATTCCGTTCGTTCGAGACCGGCGAGGCGCGTCATCGAAGAACCGAAAAAGAACGCCGCATATTGTCCCTGGACCAGATCAAGTGCCGTCTTTGATACTTCGGTCGCCACCGCCTCTTTGTCGGTCGTGGCAGAAATGTGGAGCGATAACTCACGCAGGCGGGTCAGGGTTTCAATCTGCGTCTGCCGTTCCTGGAGCAACTGTGCATTCTGAATGCTGATAACCGCATGTCCGGCCAGATTGTTGATAAACTCCACATGTTCGTCTTTGAAATAATCGGGATACTGGCTTTCTACCGTGACGACACCGATCACGTCGTTCTCATCACGCAGCGGCACCACCAGCGATGACCGGTATTGTTGGTTATCATCTTGATACAGACTGCTGGCATAGCGCGGCATGGTGCGATTATCCGCGATCACCAGCATTTCACCAGTTTCCAACACCTGTCCCATCAGACCAATGCTGCGATCTTGCACGGCTTCATAGTGAACCCACTCACCACCATGCTGTTCCAGCACAATCGCTCGTACATCACCCCGGTCGGTCAACAGACCCAATACCGCCACCTCGGACTGTGTGGCACGCACGGCGGCTTCCAGCACATGCCGGATCAGTCGATCCAGGTCGAGGGCGCTGGTAATCTGGCGGGCCAGGTTTTCGATCAGCGCAAGCTGCTGCAAACGTCGGTCCAGCGCTTCCTGGGTGAAATGGAAAAGCTGGATGTTATGAAGCTGGGTGGCGATCTGGTTGGTTGCCAGTTCCATCAGGCGCAGATCGTTGTCGTTGAATTCGCGGGGACTGCTATCCACCATCAGGGTGACACCCAACAGATCGTTGTTGGCGATCAGGGGAACTAATACCACCATCTCTGCGTCCAGGTATTGTTGCAGCGCCCCGGAGATCTGATCCTCGTGTTGCCAGTAGGTTTGCGGACCGGGCTGTACCGGATGACGCAATCCGGCAAACTCCGGCACTTGCTGGACCGGCACGACCTCCATATTTTGTGCATCAGTGGAATACAGGTGCATCTGCTCCAGGCCAGTGGCGAACACACCAATCCGCACTTGCTCCACGCGCATCATCTGCTGCAACATCATCGACACACTGGCGATCACTGTTTCCAGTTGCAGGCTGGATGTCGAAATCCGCGAAAGCTGGACGAGCTGTGCCTGCTCCGACGCATACTGCTCCAGTACGCCCAGCAGTTCCGCGTTGTCCAGCGCCGCCGCCACCTGATATGCCAGTGTTTCCAGCAGTTCAATTTCCGTCTCATGGTACTGGTGCGGTCCATCATGAAACACTACCATCAGACCGACCATCATGTTGCCCGATTTTAGCGGAATTTCGGCCAGTGCCTGGAAACCGCCCACCTGGGCCAGTTCGCGCAAGATATTGCGCTCATCCAACAGTGCCACATCGGAGACGAAAAAAGGACTGTCGTCGTGAATACTGGGCCGGTACACCGGGCTGGCATACAGAGCTTCGTGTTCCGGCGTCAGCCCCACACTCTTAACCATGCTGGTGATGGATTTGTCCTGTTCGTCCGGGAGAAAGATCACGGCCTTCTGCGCTCCCGATATCATTATCGCCGATTCGCAGGCCGCCTGCATCGCATCCTCGCTGTCCAGGTTAAACATCACATCCTGAACCGACTGGTTGATCCGGTTCAGATTTTCTGCAAGCTGGACACTGCGTTCATACAGCATGGCGTTGCGAATCGCGAGGCTGGCGCTGTTGGCGATGGTCTCCAACGTCCCCATCTCAACATGTTGCAGGCTGTCATGGGCGTATATTCCCATCACGCCAACGAGCCTGGCCCCGGCCATCAGCGGCAGTCCGAGAAACGCCTCGTAATCGGGCAAATTATCGAACACATCCCGCGCCAGATCACTGTTATCCATACGCCGCACATGCAGCATCACCCGGTCCTCGACGATGCGCTTTAGCAGAAGCCGCTGGTCCGTGTGTTCGTCCGGCCATGCAATCGAGCGGTCGTGGTCCATCGTCAACGGATAACGCATCATCTGCCGCTGATCGTCATACAATCCGATGAAGAACCGGCGGTGATCGATCAACTGGGCCACCCAGTCGTTGACACTGAGGAGTACATCGTCCAGCATCAAATTAGCCGAAATATTCTGGCCGACACCGTTCAGGAGCGACAATTCATGTACCCGACGTTCCAGCACCTGCTGGGCATGGTTCACCTGCCGATAACGGACCCCCTGGGCGGCCACCAGCGCCATAATGGCGGTGAACACCACCACACCCGAATCCTGGTGAATCACCACCAGTACCGGGATCAACAGGATCAGCACCAGTTCGCGCAATATGGCATTGTACGGGACAAATAGAAAATAGGTGACGCCCTGCATCACGGCATAGCCAACCAGCAAACTGACCCCAAGTGGCACCGGTTCGATTTCACCGCCCAACAAAGCGAACAGTGCCGCTGCACTCAACACCGTCAGCCCGGCCACGACCACGCGCTCGACCAGCATGTCGATGATCTGGCGGGTGCTGAAGACTTCCGGTATTCCCTGCGTCCGCACCAGCGCCGCCAGAAATGCCCCAACCAGGACCACCACCAGCGAGCCTGGCAAACCGACGACTAGCCACGCCACGATGGTCGCCAGATAGCGGTAACCGGCCCGGTCGGAAAGCGTAAACAAGCCCAGGCAAACCAGACTCACCCACAGGCTTTCCCAGGTGTATTCGGTTGTCGTAGCATCCTGAACGACCAGAATTACGGTCACGATCAGGATGATAACCGCGCTGATTGACGCCAGATATCGCTGGCCGACTTTCCCCTGCTTATCCAAGGGCGTCCAAATCCGTTAGCTAGTTGCATACACGATTATAGTATAGTCTAAACAGGCTAATGTCGCACCCGAACATACTGCGCTGCTGTGATCCCCAGCATCATCCAGTACACAAAACTAAAGCGATCCCATAACGGTATCGCATCGCTGATTCCATACACGGCATGCGCCAGCAGACCACTGGCTGCCGCGGCAGCCACCACCCGCGCTGCATCGTCGCCGCTGCGCCAGCACACCCACAGTAGATACACAGCCGTCAGATTCAATCCAAGGAATCCCACCAGACCCGGCAATCCCAGGTCTGTCGCAATCTGGATCACCTCATTGTGCGCGTGCGGTGGGCTAAGATCGAACCGGTCCACCGGGTAATCGTCGCGCACTGGCGGATACCGGAACCGGTCCATACCTACACCGGTTAACGGATAATCGCGCACAATCTCGACCGCGCTTTGCCAGATGTAAAGCCGCTGCTGGCTGGTGCGTTCATCGCGTATGGAAAGCTGCGCCGCACTGCCACCGCCATCACCACCGGAAGTCGGCAGCAGATCGACCAGCGCCGCTACCTGGACCAGAACGATAACGGCGACTCCCCCCAGGAGCAGCATCCGCCACCGGGTAGACTGCACCAGCAAAAACGACAGCGCGATCATCGCTGCCACCACACCGAATACCGCCGACCGGCTCTGGCCCAGGATCACCGCCGCCAGCAGCAGTGCCGACACCGCAAAAGCCAGCCAGCGCCACCGGGCCGGGTAGAACGTTAATCCGGCCATGAACGGCGTCAGCCATGCCAGCGCACCGGCGATCTCATTGGGATTAAACCCGTTAGGCGCGAAGAAGGGAGACAGACGCGGCAGGCGTTCGATGATGAAGCTGAAGTCGTCCGATTTGCTTGTCCATTGGGTCGCGAAGAGCGCCAGTATCCCAACACCGAAAGCCAACGCCACCATAATCAACAACGGTGCCGCCATGCTGCGGGTGATCCGCGCCAGTTCGGTCAGATACAACACCAGCGCCACACCAAACAGCGGACGGGCCAGCATGCGATACCCTCGCGACGCATATGGTGCGTAATCCACACTCAGGACCATCAACACCAGAATCAGGACCATCCAGTCGTCAAGCGGCGTATGCGTCCACAAACGACCGTGAAGCGCAAACCGCAAACGCACCACCGGCAGCAGCAGCACCAGCAGCCAGATATAATCCGCCCGGTCAATGGCGGTTGACGTTCCCACGCGATCCAGTATCAAACGGTAGACGACCAGGTAGACCACCAGCGCCAGCAGCACGACGACCACTACCTGCGGTTTCTGGTGGCTCACCAGATAGATCACGATCAAGGGGACCAGCAAACCCACCAGCCACAACCATTCGGCAATCTCGACCCCTGTGGCCGCGTAGTCTGCCGGGAACGCACTCGCAAACCAGAAGAAATAGCCGATCAGAATCAGCAGTGCCGACTCATAGATTAGTAGGAGCTTGACCTGAAGATTAATTGAGAGACCTCCCATATATAATCACATCACGGGCAACGATAATATTTCAGACATAGGGTATTGCATCTGTTTCAATAAGACGCTAAAATGACACTTATAGTTGATGTTGTTACTTTACGTGCATTTACACCGCCTGATACCCGGCGAAATAAAATTGAAAGGCGATGATTCTATGATCCATCAGGTAGTTACACGAGTGTCGCTTGAATCTTTCAGGGAACGGGCGGCAGGCAAAAAGGTTGTTCTTTTATACCCCTGGACCAATTACCGCAACCTGTTTTTGAGCCATTTTCTCGCAAGTGCCAATGAGGGTCTCCTGTACTATCGTATTCCCAACGATGTCTCCGACTCCCAGAGTTGGCTGACCAATCTCGCGGGCGAAATGGACACCATCCTGGATGGATTTGGCGGCCAACTTCGCGCTGCGCTCGGCTCCAATTCACCGGGAGCCTACGGCGAGGCACTCGCCGCCGACCTGGGCAGCTATGCCAGCGAACCCTTGATCCTTTTCCTGGACGAACTGGACCGTGTGCCTTTTGACGACCATTTCAAACAATTCGTCACCGCACTGGTCGAGTCTCTGCCCGATCATGTGCAACTGGCCTTCAGTTCTCGTCTGCTCACCCACCAACCCTGGTACGACATGATTTTGAGCGAGGATGTGGTGGTTCTGGGTACAGAATACCGCAAAAACGACGTAATGTTTACCATCGAAGCCGAGATCAAACCCCAGCTTGAAGTTTATGCCTTCGGTCGCGGTCATGCCCTGGTCAACGGCCAGGAAATTACCAACTGGGATGGCGCACTCCCGCGTAATCTTTTCTTCTACTTCGTGGATAACCCGCTCGTCACCCGTGACGACATCTTCTCCACCTTCTGGCCCAATCTCTCAGTCAAAGAGGCCACCAATGTCTTCCATGTGACCAAGCGTAAAATCAGCGAGCGCATCACCATGAAGGTCGAAGGTGTGGAAAATTACGAACTCACCCAGTACGCCAGCGGCTTCTATATGCCCAGCGACAAGGTTGTCCGCCATTACGACGTCGGCGATTTCCAGGAAGCCGTTGAACGTGCCACCATTATCATGGACGAGCGCGAGGAAGAGCGCCTCTACCAGCGGGCCATCGATCTCTACAAGGCTCCCTTCCTGGAGACCATCCACATGCCCTGGGTGGAAGACCGGCGCAAACACCTGCAAAAACTCTACGCCCAGGCCCTGATTGGTATGGGGCGCGTCTGCTCAAAACGTGGGCAGAACCAGGAAGCGCTGGGTTATTACACCCGCAGCCTCAAAGAGACATCCGACCGTGAAGACATTCACCGTGAGGTTATCAAGCTCTATATCGACATGGGTATGCTCGAGGACGCCCGCCAGCAGTACCATTATCTGGTCAAGCTACTCAAAGAGACATCCGGCATCGAACCAGCACCGGAGACGGTCGCCCTGTACGAGTCGATTTAATCCCAACTCTGGGCCTCTGCGTCTGCTGGCTCAGCGATCTCAGACGCCCAGCATTTGCAACACAAAATGAACGATACTGCGTACCGCGCCGTCTTCGTCGTCATGGAGCAGTTGTTCCAGCGGTTCAATGGCACGAGGATCGCCTAACCGGCCCAGTGCTTCCGCCACGCCGCGGCGGACATTGGCGCTTTTGTCATCCAGTTGGGCGATCAACGAGTCGAAGGCCCGCCCATCTTTGATCTGGCCCAGCGACCACGCGACATTGTAGCGCACCCATTCCCGCTCGTCCTTCAATGCCAGGATCAGCGCTTCGGTGGCCGTGTGGTCGCCAATTTGCCCCAGCGCTTTGGCCGACCGGATACGCACCCATTCGTCTTCGTTATTGAGCATTGGCACCAGATGGGTGACGGCCCGTTTGTCACCAATGTTGCCGAGTGCGGCGGCGATACTGCCGCATACGGTGTCATCCTGGTCGTTGAGCGCGTCAATCAGCGGCATGACGGCTCTTTCGTCGCCGATCCACCCCAATGCCGACGCCGCGTTGCGGCGGGTGTTTGGATTCGAGTCATTCAAGGCCAGGATCAGCGGCTGAACCGCTCGTTCGTCACCGATTTCGCCCAGCGCTTTAGCCGCCCAATCCTGAACTTCGGTGCGTTCATCATGCAATGTCTCAATCAGTGGATCGACAGCTCTGGCGTCGCCAATTTCACCGAGCGCCCAGGCCGCCAGATAGCGTACCCGTGCCTGGGGGTGCTTCAAGGTGTCGATCAATGGCATTATGGCGTTACTGCCGATTTCGATTAGATGGATGGCAGCAGACTGCTGAGTGTCATAATCATCCGTATCCATCTGGGCGATGAAGTTATCAATTGTTGCACTCATCTAATGCTCCGCGTCAGTTTTAACTATCCTAGCACAATCCTATCATGCGATAGCTTAAAGTTTCCCATCGGCGTCGAAAAACTCCAGAGTCTGCTGTTCCAATTCGCGCAGTTCCAGTTCGCGCTGCCGCTGGCGTAGTTTTTCCAGTCGGGGATGGCCGTCGGCATATTCTTCTGCCCATTCCTGGGCAAACTGGCCGCTGCGAATCTCATCCAGGGCGACTTCCATCAACCGTTCCATTTTCAGATCGTTGAAGCGGTCCAACCGGGTGAACACCCCATACTGTTCGGTGAGTGGGGTCTGTTCCAGGGCATGCAGCAGACCGTTATTGAGCATACGTCCCATGTAGGACTGGAATTTGCCGGAAAGATACAAATCGGTCAGTACGGCTTCGGTCGGGTAGCCCCGGTTCATGAGCAAATCGGTGGCAGTTAACATGATATTGTGCAGGGCCGGTACGATGGTCTGGTGGATAAACAGACTCAACTCGGCTTCCTGCTCAATGTTGACCTCGACCGCGCCTATACGCAGCGATCCGATAGCATGGGTGAGTGCCAGAATCGTATCCCACGCCTGATGGCTGGCATCCTGCCACACCCCGACAAAACTGATGGTGCCATCTTCGATAAACGGGGTGCGTGGTGAGATCAAACCGACATCGACAAAGGGTGGCGGCTCGATGAAGCCGAAGGCGATGCTGTAGGCGCTGCCGAATATCAGCGTCATATCACGGCGCAAATGCGGCGAGATGGACTGCATATACACACCTGTGATGTCCTCATCTGGCAGCAGCAGCCATAGAATGTCGGCCTGTCGCACCAGATCGTCCACCGAGGCTGTCGGGAAGGCGTCGTCATTTGCCCGCTCGATGCCATCCGGCAGGCCACTGACGATCACCGTATGATTGCCCTGCCGCAGCATGTGAGCCAGGGCCGCCCCCGGCGTATTATAGCCAATGACACCGATGGTCTTCCCGGCCAGCACCGCCGGGTCGGCGTCCGCCTCATAATAGATAACAGCCATCAGCCGTTCCTGTCTTGTTGAAATGGAGGCTATTTTAGCGGATTGGTGGGCTGGCTACAATTGACCAGACTGGCAGATCATAGCTGTTGCGGCTGAAACCAAAACGAGCATAAAGCCGCTGCGAGCGCAGATTGCCGGACTGTGTGTTGACCGTGACCGTGCGGATGCCCCGGTGCAGAAAGCGTTCCAGTAGATTGCGTACGATAATCGCGCCGATACCCTGTCCCTGGTAACGGGGATGGACGGCCAACCGCGCCAGATGACCGTTGCGATTTTGCAGGGTGCTGATCTGGTAGCCGACGATAGTGTTGTCTAAACGGGCGACGGTGGCGCTGGTGGCGACGCGCATGGCCTGCTGTATCTCGACAGCCGACATCTGCCAGGGGGGCGAAAAAGCCGCTTGATCGATGGCGGTGATAGTGGCGAAGTCGTCATGATCCGCTGATTGAATACGGATACCACCGGTATCGATGGCTGGTAGCTGGGTGCTGGACCGACGCAGTGTGATGATGTGTTCGCGGTACTCGAAGCCCAGTGCCTTGATATACTTGAGCAGCCAGTCTTCGATGAGCAGCACATGGACCGTCTGGCAGTGCTGTGCGGTCAGCAGCGGTGTTAGCGAGTCCCAGAGTGCGGGAATCACTTTGCGTCCGGGGGCCGGGTTGCTGACACCGGCCAGCCGGAGCCATGCGGTTTGAAACAC
>CAYQJO010000017.1:0-31853 GCA_964417785.1 uncultured Anaerolineaceae bacterium
GCGACCACCGAGATCTACACTCTTTCCCTACACGACGCTCTTCCGATCTAGGATTGCGCATGGACGGCACATTGCCGGTCACGGCGCAGTCGCCCAGCGAAATCAGCGTTTTGGTATGGCGGCGGACATGCTTGATCTTATGCAGGTCCTCTTCGTTGCTGACCGCACCTTCGACCAGCGTCACATCGACGCTTTCGGGGAAGGTCTTGTTATCCACCAGGGGACTGTAGACCAGTTCGATCCGGGTCGCCAGTTCCAGCAGCACCTCGTCTATATCGAGGAACGACATGTGGCAGCCGGAGCAGCCATCTAACCAGATGGTCGCAATCGTGGCTTTACTCATCGTGCGCCTCCCGCATGGTGGTCAGGTAGGGCAAGAATTCGTGTTCATGGACCATTTCTGCCACCGATTTACTCTTTTTGAACAACGCGCCGGTCGGGCAGACCTGGATACATTTGCCACAGCTTGTGCAGGTGGTCGATTCGCCCCAGGGCATGTTCAGGTCGGTGATGACCCTGGAGTTGATGCCACGCCCCAGGACATCCCAGGTGTGTGCGCCTTCAATCTCGTCGCACACCCGCACACAGCGCGTACACAGAATACAGCGGTTATGGTCGATGGCGAAACGATAATGCGAGGCATCCACTTCTTTGCGCGGGCTGCGATATTCAAGGGAGTTGTAATCCATACCCAGCCGCTGCGCCATATATTGCAGGTCGCAGTGGCCGTTAGAAACACACACAGCACAGATATGATTGCCCTCAATGAAGAGCATTTCCAGGATCATACGGCGATATTTGCGCAGCCGCTCCGAGTCGGTGTAGATCTCCATGCCCTCGGTCACGCGGGTGACGCACGACGGCAGCAGTTTGTTACTGCCCTTGATCTCTACCATGCACAGACGGCAGGCACCGACCGGTGTCAATCCCTCAAGGTGACACAGAGTCGGGATGAAGATGCCGTTCTCCCGTGCAATTTCCAGGATGGACTCATTTTCCTGACCGCTGACATCCTGATCGTCAATTCGTAGTGTTTGAACCATACTCTATTGCTCCACCTTCACCGGAGCATCCTGGATGAAGTCCAGATACTCGTCGCGGAAATACTTGAGGGTACTCAACACCGGGTTGGGGGCCGACTGCCCCAGGCCACACAGGCTCATGTTGCGCACCATATCACACAGGTCTTCGAGTTGTTCCAGGTCATACATCTTCGCCTGGCCGGAGATAATCTTGTCGAGGAGATCATACATCTGCGCCGTTCCCACACGACACGGGACGCACTTGCCGCAGGACTCGGTCATACAGAACTCCATGAAGTACTTGGCGACATCGACCATCGATGAACCATCGTCCATAATGATCATCCCGCCAGACCCCATGATCGAGCCAAGCTGGCGCAGCGACTCGTAATCCACCTGAATGTCGAGGTGTTCCTCTGGGATACAACCGCCCGACGGTCCGCCGGTCTGCACCGCTTTGAAGCGCCCACCATCGGGGATACCGCCGCCGATCTCAAATACAATCTCATCCAATGTGATGCCCATCGGCACCTCGATCAGGCCGATGTTTTTGACCTTGCCGGACAGCGCGAAGACTTTGGTCCCCCTGCTCTTCTCGGTGCCAACACTGGCGAACCAGTCGCTGCCATTGCGCAGAATCGCCGGGACATTAGCGAAGGTCTCGACGTTGTTGATGAGGGTTGGATTGCCCCACAGGCCGCTGGCTGCCGGATACGGCGGACGCGGGCGCGGCGTACCCCGCTGGCCCTCAATCGACGCCAGCAGCGCCGTCTCCTCACCACACACAAACGCCCCCGCCCCCAGGCGAATGTCCACATCAAAGCTGAACGGCGTGCCGAAAATGTTGGACCCGATAAACCCGGCCCGCTTGGCCTGCCGGATGGCTTTGCGCAGACGATCAATCGCCAGCGGGTATTCAGCCCGCACATAAACGAAGCCCTGGTTGGCCCCAACGGCATAGGCGGCAATCGCCATGCCTTCGATGATGCGATGTGGATCGGCCTCCATGACGGCACGGTCCATGAATGCGCCGGGGTCGCCCTCGTCGGCGTTACAGACCACATATTTCTGCGTGCCTTTGGCTTTGGCAACCGTACTCCACTTCAGGCCAGTCGGATAACCGGCACCGCCGCGCCCGCGCAAACCACTACGGCTGATCTCATTGATCACACCGACCGGCATCAGCTCGGTCAGTACCCGTTGCAGCGCCCGGTAACCGCCGACGGCGATATAGTCTTCCATACGTTCGGGGTCGATGCGCCCGGAGTTTTCCAGCACGATCTTGACCTGCCGGCGGAAGAAGGGCGTGTCGGTTGGGCAGCGCAGATGGCGCACCGGGCCTTGATCCAGATGGTTGATGATCTCCGGCGCATCTTCAGGGGTGACGTTCTGATAGAGAATGCCGTCGGGTTCAATCGAAACCAGCGGGCCGGCACCGCACAGGCCCATACAGCCGACGCCTTTGACCTTGCAGTGGCGCTCCAAACCCTGGTTTCTGATCTCGTCTTCCAGATCGTCTTTGATCTTGTCGCTGTTGATCGATAAGCAGCCCGCCGCTGTGCAGACATGAATCCGGTGGCGGTACTGCTGGTTGGCGGCTCGCTCAGTCGCGGCAATCTGTTCGAGGTCTTCATGATCCATTGTTGATCACACTCCTGATCTTGCTAATGGCTGTTTCCGAGGTGAGATTGGGCGAGACCACCCCATCGACAACAACGGCAGGTGCCAGACCACACGAGCCAATGCAGCGTGCCGTCATCAATGACAATTGACCGTCGGCTGTGGTATCACCCGGCTCCACATCGTAGTCCTCGCCCAGTGCTTCAATAATATCCAGAGCACCTTTGATGTAGCAGGCGGTCCCCAGGCAGACAACGCAGGTGTGCTTTCCAGGCGGACGCAGAGAGAAGAAATGATAGAATGTCGCCACTCCCTGAGCGCGGCTCAAGGGGACGCGCAGCGACTCGGAGACGTAACGCAGAGCGATTTCATCAAGAAAGCCAAACGACTCCTGAACGGTATGAAGTGTCTCGATGAGAGCATGAGGCTGGTAACCATGCCGCCGCATTGTGGCATTCACCAGCCGCCAGCGCTTGTCGGTCGACGGCGGCTCAACCTGTTTTTCTCTTGTACGCATAAAATGCTCCTGAATAAAAAATGCAACCCTCACTTTATCCATTATAAAGCTCAGTGATTTAGCGGAAACGTGATATTTGTCACAAACTCATGGAGTACGTCATTATTTATTGTAAAATATTATGCAAAGTGAGTGAATTGCACAGGTCGAACAAAAGATGTAAACTCATCGCAAATACCGTTGAAGCGATTGAAAGGACGATACCATCGTGAAACTCCGTATGCTTCTCCTGATGATCCTGGTTCTGATCGGAACCACCCTTTATGCCCAGGAAGACGAAGCTGACTTCGTGATCCCCACCGAACTGGCCGGTACGATTGTTTTTGCTGCTGCGACTGGTGATCTGGTCGAACAGGATGGCAATCTGGTCCTGACGCTCACAAACATTGCAGATACCCTGCCCACCCTGGTCAGCCAGCCAGTGCTTTCCGCATCCAACTACGATACACAGATTCTGGCGAGTGACTGGTCCACCGCCGAAGCCGAGGAGCCACTGTCCACCGAAGCGCTGCTGAACATTGGCGATCTGACACTCAAGATGACTGTCTCGACACCTGTCTACGACCCCGGCAGCGACGGCGCGGCCAGCTTGAGTCTGGTCGTCACCATTGACGAAATCACCAGCCTGGACCCCGACCTGAAAGGCGATCCAGAAGCGCCGGAAAGCTTTGAAGACGGTACACTGTTTATCCTGTTCGACAGCACGTTCATCGAGCAAGTACAGGCCGGTCGTCTGGTTCGGTTGGAAGGGTCACGCCTGACTGGTGGTGTTGAAGACTGCATCCCCGGTATCACCTGCCGGTAGTTTATCTGGGAAGGCCACGATGCGGCGGTTCACATTCGCGTTTGTTTTGCTGTTGTTCTGCGTTCTGCCTGCATGGGCGCAGACCACCAGTTTTTCGGTTAGCGGCACCATTGATGACGACACCCCGTTTGTCGATATTCCCCTGACCATAGGGGCCGATGGTGCTAACGTCATCATCGACATTGTTCCTACCGGTGGTGATCTGGACACCCTGCTCTATCTGGTGGACTCCAGAGGCGCTATCGTGGCGGAAAACGACGACCGGGCGCGGGGCGATTTCAGTTCGTTGATCGAATTCCCCGACGCCGAAGCAGGACTGTACTCCATCATCGCCACCCGTTATGGTGTCGAAGACGGTGACAGCAGCGGCACATTCGAACTGCGTGTCGATATTACCGAACCATCGGCGGCAATCCAGGCTGAAGCCCAGGCTGTGGACCTGTCCGCTTTCCCCGATCTACCCGTGCGCGAAACCGCCGAATGGACGGTGATGGTGTACTACGGCGGCGATAACGACCTGGAAGCCGGTATACTGAACGATCTGCGTGAATTTGAGTTGGCCGGTGGCAGTAACGAAGCCGTGCGCATCCTGGCACTGGTGGACCGCCATCCGGAATTCGCCTCCGATAATGAGGAGGATTGGGACAGCACGCGCCTGTTCGAGGTCGGTCCGGCAGTGGAAACCGATGGGTTCATCAGTTCGGTTGCACTGACTGACCTGGGCGAACTGGACACCAGCGCTGGCGATACACTGGGCAAGTTCATCACCTGGGCCGTACAGCACTTCCCGGCAGAACGCTATGCCGTCGCCCTCGGCAGTCACGGCGCGGCCTGGGAGGGTGTCATCGCCGACTACACCACTGAGGATGAGATCATCATCCCACTGCCGGAACTGGAACAGGCATTTGCGCTGGGGACATCGGCTGCCGGAGTCGATCAGTTCGACCTGTTGATTAACGATGCCTGCTATATGAGCAGCGTCGAGTATCACGCCATGGCAAGCAACTACTTCGACTTCTCGCTGGCGTCGCCAGAGATCGTCGTCAACCCGGCTCTGGATATGTCGCTGTTGATCCAGCACATCCGCAGCGATAGCATCGAGACACTGGGTAAACGAGTTGCCGACAAGTATATCCTCGATGATGTCCAGCGGCGGCCCAGCAGCGACTCGGTTTATCTCACCAGTGCAGTTGTCCGGTTGGCAGCGATGGACAATCTGGTGGCCGCTGTTGAACGTTTTGCCGCCATCATCAATGAGGACCCCTCGTTCTACAGCCCTTTGCTCGGTGAGGCCCGTGCCACCACCTACACCTACTCCGCCTTTCTCAACCAGCACGAGTTGATCGACCTGGGCCACTTCATGCGCCAGATCGCCAACGAGACCAACGACGCCACCCTACTGTTGGCGACTCAAGATGTGGTGACGGCCCTGGATAGTGTGATTGACTATGGCATCGGCGGTGACCGCGTCGCTTCACGCACCAGCTATACCAATATCTACTTCCCGGAAGACAGCCGCAATTTCGACAGCAAGTACCTCGCGCAAAGCGGCCTGGACGAGTGGGGCCAGATGCTGCGCAATTTCTACAACGCCGTCACACCCCAGGTGTGGTCGGTTGAAGACGATGTGGTCCTGCATCCGCCGGTTGCGCCAAAAGTGCGTATCACCAGCGTCCATCCATCGGAACCGGGCAGCACTCTACAACCCTTCTTCCTCAAGCGCGAGGTGGTCGGGCGCAACTTCGCCTTCGGTGAGACAACGGTGGACCAGATTCAACAGGACGGCAGCGTTGTACGGCTTTCATCCGAACGCTTCCTGACAGAGGTGCTGGTTGACGGCCAACCGGAACGCCTCAGCCTGTGGGAGTCAGGGGTGGACAGCAACAACCTGTTTTGGGATGTCACGCTGCCGGTGGTCTACGACGACCAGTCCAGTTTCTTCGAGTTGCTCATCTTCACCGAAGAAGTCGCATTCATGGAAGGCCGCTACCGCGAGCGCGGCAGTGACACCTGGCATGATGTCGGCATCGCTTTCGATGTGGTGTTGGGCAGCAACGTCGGGACCGTGCAGCGTGTGGTCAGCCGGGCCGGTGGCTCGGATGCGCTGGCAGTTGTCGATATTCCTGCTGGTTCGGACTTCCGCTCATACCGCTCAATGGTGACGCCCGATGGGCGCGTCATCCAGGAGGACGGCAATCTGTATCTGTGGCCGGAAGGCGGTTTGAGTTGGCGCTGGCAGCCCGCCGAATCCGGTGAATATGAGATCGGCTTTCTGGTGACGGCCTTCGGCGGGACCACTGGTTTCGCCTCAGAACGGGTGCGGGTGAACAACGAAGGCGTGAACAACGACCTGCGTGGCAGCACGCGCACCGACCTGGGCTTCACCATCGTCCGCCCGGTCAACTGGTCTAACCTGCTGCGGCCTCCGGGCGAACTGCTGCTGCGCAGCACCAGCGAGAACGATCTGGGCGAGATCACGGTGTATCTGACGCTGGTCGGCGACATCGAAGACGATTTGATCGGTATCGCTAACAAGGTTATGGAGGAGAACGATCTGCGCTCCGATGGCAGCTTCCGCGAGATCGACCTGAACGGCATCCCGGCGATGGAATTCGACTTCACCCGTGAGGATGAAGACGGTGTGATCTTCTCCGGACGGGCCTTCGCCACCTATAATGACGCTTTCAAGCTGGGGCAGGTGTTCGCCGTCCAGACCGCCAGCGGCGTCTATGACCGCGAGGCCATATATGCCAATTTGCGCGACAACATTGTGTTTTTCGATCCGCTGGCACTGCGCGATTCCGAGACGACAGAATGGGTGTTTCGCCCCAATCTGCGCGGACGCACCTACCAGTTCCCGGTACGCCTGGACTGGCTGGCCGATCCCCGCACCGAACTGGGTGGCTATAATGGCGACCCCTGGTGGCGCTATGCCCCGGCAGAAGACAGCGATACATTCGCGGCTTTCACCACCTTCGACGCCGTGAATCAGGACGCGGCCACACTGGTCGAGCGGCTTTCGACCGAGTATCTGGGGCCGATTACCGCCTTAGAGACCAGCACCTTCGTCAGCGAGAACCATGTGTGGCAGACACTGGTGTTCACGCGGCCCGGTACTGAGATTAACGGTCGGCTCTACGTCACGGTTGTTGGCATGGAGGCGTATGCCTTCTGGGTGGAAACACCGGATGTAACCATTCTGGCGGGCGACATTGAGCCGATGATCGACGGCTTCACGGTGCTGGAAGTCGAGTAAATTACACCTCATCCCCGCCGTTCCCTGGCGGGGATGCCCCCAGAGGAAAACTATGTACAGATTGATGTTTATATTGTTCGCGCTGCTGACGGCGCAGGTCGAGCCGACCGAGACCGATATATGCCGTGCGGCCTATCAAACCGCCATCGCCGAAGCTGCCGCCAACTGCACTGAAGTCGGTCCGAATCAGGTCTGCCACACTGGTGTCACGCTGGACCTGCGCGAGGGTGAACTGCCCGATACCATCGGCACGGCGGTTGATGCGGCGGCGGTCGAGTCCATCGAGACCGATACGTACAGCGACGACACTTACAGCTTCGCCCTGCTCTACCCGCAAGCCAATCTCACCGGTGATCCGCTGCGCATGATGGTGTTGGCCGGGACGACGGTCATCAACCAGAGCGACGCCACGATGGATTTCTACGCGGTCAACGCGACCGTGAGCCATCCCCAGGGAGCCAACGCCCGCACCGGTCCCGATGGCGATCAGGTCGGCGTGATTTATCGCGGGACGGAGGTCCAGATCACCGGACGCAGCGCGGACGGTGCGTGGCTGCGCGTCAATGATAATGACGGAATGGCCTGGATCAGCACCGATGTGGTGCGGCTGGACAATGTGATGGCGCTGCCAGTGGTGGAACCGGGCGATCCGTCACCCCGCTATGGTCCTATGCAGGCGTTTACACTGCGCTCCACGCCCGACGATTCGCCCTGCCCCGGTGTCCCCGACGGCGGCGCGGTCCTGACGACACCCAACCTGACACAACGGGCGCTGGTTGAGGTCAACGGTGTGGTGCTGCGTTTCGCCGGGACGGTCTATCTGCAAGCGGCTGGCGGTGAACTGCTGGTGACGGTAATGGAAGGCGATACCTTCATTGATGACACCTACACCGTGCGTGTGGGCGAACTGGCCCGCGTCAACGAGGACTTCGCCGGTGAGACCGAGCCGTATATCTACTACAAAGCCCGCTACGTGCCGGTGCCGCTGCTGCCACGCCCGCTGGACCTGCCGCTGTCGCTGGCAGGCTCATTGCGCCCCTGGGAGCCGGGAAGCGGCTTTCTGCAAAATATCCCGGCGGACGGTCCCTGCACCATCGCCTGGGCGACGGACGTGAACTTCCGCGCCGGTCCGGGAACGGATTTCCGCATCCGTCAGGGTGTCCCGGCCAACTTCAGCGCCCAGCCGAGCGGGCGGGCCACCGGCACCGATGGATTTGTGTGGTGGCGTATTGACGACGACATCTGGGTTATCGCAGAGGCGACGACCTTTGGCGGTGCCTGCGATCAACTTCCCTGGGTGATTGCACCGCTGCCAGAAAACGAATAGCGCCGGCGGACGCCCGGTTGGGCGTCCCTACGGCGGTTGGCGTCGTGGCGGGACGGCCCGCGGGCCGTCCCCTACGGTGTGGCTGTAGGGACGCGATTTTTCGCGTCCGAAAATGTCACGGTCAGGAATAGATACGAAACGAGATTGTCATCAACAACACGCAAGACACCTGGAATTATCGCTGATTGTGGGTCAGGGCGCAGATTTTATCCCGCGCTGACGGCCAGGGTGTAACCGGTCTGCTCCTCAAAAGCCGCTTTGGTGCGTTCCAGGGTTTCGGCGTCGGGTTCGCCGGCCAGAGTCAACGAGACCTCGGCGCGATCTATGTGGATGCCCGGTCCTTTGCGCACCGTCCAACCGGCTTCACGAGCCAGCGCGGACGCGACCTGTGAGATTTGCTGCTGGTTGGGATGCGGGTGGACCGACATGGCGTAACCGGTTTGCTCGGCCAACGCTGCGATGGACTCGCGGTGCCGTTCACCCACCTGCGGCGAGATGAACGTCAGCACGATCTGCCCCTGCTTGAGACCGACCTTGTACAGGCCAAATGGTTCCAGCGCCGCCCGGACCAGTCCATAGGCGGCGTTGATCTCTATCTGGTCGCGGCTGGACGGCTGCGCGGTGACGGTCTGCGCCGCCGAATCACCACCGGACTCCGATGTCACCAGCCGGAAGCCGGTCATATCCTGATACGCCTGCCGGAACGCTTTCACATCCTCCACGCCCTCGACCTCCACGCCGACCTCGCGCCGGTCCATATAAAATGAGGGTCCTTTCACAATCACGGCACCTTCCGGCAGGAGTTCGTCTAATGCCACACCCAACGCCTGCTGGTTGACGCCGGGCCGCACGCGCACCTCCCAGCCAGTGGTATCTTCCAGGTTCTCGATGATCTCGGCATAGGTCCGCGATGCCTGCTCCGGGAAATCGAACGTCAGCGTCAGGCGCGTGCGGTGATGCTCAATGCCGACTTTGCGCAAACGCGATTCCGGCGGGAAGGCGTTCAGCGCGACTTCGCGGGCCTGATTCTGCTCCATCGGGCCATCTTCCAACGCCCGCTGCGGCACCAGACCGCCCTGCTCCACCTTCGCACCGTCACCGGCCAGCGCCAGCACAATCGCCACCAGCGCTTCCTGGCGCGTCACATCGTCCGGCAGCGGATCGGGCAGCAGCGATTCAGGGACCACCGGCGCACCAGCACTGACAAGCTGCTGGCGGCGCACAAACGGCAGCATGGTGTCCTGTATCTCACGGACCCGACGCACCATTGCGGCGAGCGCAGCTTTCTTACCTTTGATGTCCTGGTAACCTTGCCAGTCACCGATCACCCACAGCAGCGCATCCGCCGGATAGTTGCGGCCTTTGGCGTTATGGACATCGGCCTCGAAAGCGTCGAGGGTGGCGTTGAGGACCACGCCCACACGCGGGCGGTTATTGCTGTCGCGCAGGGCGATCAACTTGCCTACAATGTCGGGATTTGCCAGCATGATCGCCCGCTGCCGCTGCGCCCGCTGCACCTGCTCTGCGCTGCGGACCTGGAAGGTGTTTTTGCGCCGCCAGTCCGCTGCGAAGTGTACACTGTCTTCCAGGATGCGGACGGCTTCGGATGCACGTTCGGCATCGCCCCACCACATCTGCGCCAGTTCGCGGGCGCTGTAGAAGTTGCCCGCCTGATCTTTGAGTTCCTGCCACAACGCCGCCGGGTCCAGTTTGCCGCTGGCACTGCCGGATTTGACTTTGCCGATGGCCCAGGGCCGTTTGGTGAACTGGAAGGTCTCCGTCTGGCCGATGCGCGGTGTCAGTACACGCCGCCCACGCTGGCGCAGCGCCATCGCCAGACTGTGGCGTGCCGACGGATCGCCATGTACCAGCATCACCTCGTCGGTGTCGAAAGACTCAGCCATGTTGACCAGTTCGGCTTCGTCGGCATGGGCTGAGAGCGAGTAGGTGCCGATCTGGCAGCGTAAGGTCAGGGACTTCCCATCGACCTTCCAGGTGGCGGATTCGCTCTCCTGGCGCTCCTTGAGGATGCGTTGCAAATGGCGTCCGGGCGCTTCCTCGTCCTGGTACCCGGTCAGGAAAATGGCGTTGCGCTCATCCCCGGCCAGCGCTTTAGCATAGGCCACCGACGCGCCGCCGGTGAGCATCCCTGAACTGGCGACGATCACGCCCGGTTCGCCGCTGTGTGCGATCTGCTCGCGCATGGCGGCGCTCTCCACCGGCTTGATTTTATCGCGAAAGAACAGATGGTTGTCGCCGGCGACCCGCACGGTGTTCTTCGGCAGCAGATCGGAGAAACCGTGATAGCCCTGGCACACGGAGCGTACCATGCCATCTACATACACGGGTGCATCCAACCGGTCACGGTACGTCAGAATGATCTGAATCACCTCCTGGGCGCGACCGAGCGCGAAGGCCGGAATGAGCGCCGTACCGCCGCGCTGCGTCACCTCGACCAGCGTGTCGATCAAACGGCGTTCTTCCGCCAGACGGTTCGCATGGAGCTTGCCGCCGTAGGTGCTTTCCAGGACCAGCGCATCAGCCTTCACACGCGGAATCTCGGCGTTGACGACCGCCCGCTGATCCGACATCGACACGTCGCCAGACATGACCAGCACACCCTCCTCGCCCTCCAACACCAGCATGGCGGCTCCGGCGATGTGACCGGCGGGATAATACGTCACCTGGACACCTTCACCCAGGCGCACCGGCTGGCGGTACTCGACCGTTTGAAAGGCATCCATCAAGCGCTGCGACGCCACCTCATCGAAGATGGGCAGTTCGCCCTCCTCTTCCTGGCGCGATTTCATAATGCGCTGGGCGTCCTTCTGCAAAATGCGTGTGAGAACCTGTGTCGGGCGCGTCGCCAGCACCGGCACATGCGGGTACTGCTCCACCACCAGCGGCAGCGCACCGGTATGGTCGGTATGGGCATGGGTCACGAGCAGATAGTCGATCCCACCGCCAGCGCTGATGGGCTGCAAATCGGGCAACTGGTCGTTCTGGATACCACGACTGGTACGCGGCGAAATCCGAATGCCGGCATCGACCAGAATCCGCTTGCCGCCCATTTCGACCAGAGTGCTGCTGGCACCGACCTCGTCGGCACCACCAAGAAACGTCAGACGCATCACATCCTCCTTTAAGTTGTTTTCTTGTCGTTTCAGTGCCAGCGGCGCGTGGTGGTTGGTCGTTGAACATTCAAGCGATCAACCGCCATGCACCGCTAACGGGTTTGTTTCTAATTGCGTGGCCCGATTTCGGACACCAAGAATGGCGTCCCTACGGTGTGGGTGTGACGGTGGGACGGCACGTGGGCCGTCCCCATCACCATACATTTAATCCGCGATCTTCGGATCGAAGGCGTCGCGCAGACCATCGCCGATGACGAACAGACACAGCACCGTGATCGTAATCAGAATGCCGGGGCCGAACACCAGGTGCGGTGCAGTACGCAGCAGTTCCAGGCCGCCAGAGAGCATATTGCCCCAGGTCGGTGTCGGCGGTTTCACGCCGAAGCCGAGGAAGCTCAGGGCGGACTCGGTCAGGATCAGGCCGCCGACAGCGCGGGTCAGCACGATCAACAGGATCGAGATCACGTTGGGCGTGATGTGCAGGAACATGATGCGGAAACTGGACGCACCCACCGCCTGCGCCGCCAGGATGAATTCACGCTCGCGCAGGGCGAAGGTCTCACCGCGCACAATACGGGTCGATCCGGTCCAACCCAGAAACACCAGCACCAGAATCAGGCTGGTGGCGTTGGGCGAGAGCAGCGAACTGATAATCAGCAGCAGGAACAACTGCGGCACCGAGTTGAGTGTGGTAATCAGCCAGATCACGAAATCGTCGAAAATGCCGCCGAAGTAGCCTGTAGTCACGCCCAGCAGAATGCCGATCGTCAGTGAGCCGATAGCGGCGAAAAAGCCGATCCGCAGCGACACCTGCCCGCCATAGAGAAGGCGCGTCAGATGATCGCGCCCGGAAATATCGGTACCCAGGATATACAGCCGCTGGCGGCCATCGGTGCCGGTCACCAGCGAGGTGCCGTCCGGACTGATGGCGGCGCTCTCGACGACATATTCGTTCTGGGCGAAGGTCTGGACCAGTTCGCCCGATCCGGCATCGTACAGCCGGACGCTGCCATCCCGACTGCCAGCATAGACCTGTGTGCCGTCCGCCGTATAGTGGACCGTCGTCACAGCGTCCTCAAATTCGTCAAAGGTGTAAATGACCGTTCCTTCGGTCAGGTCCCACAGGCGGGCCACACCATCAGATGAGCCGGTAAGCAGTGTTTCGACGCCCAGGGCCACGCTCAAAACCGCGTCATCATGGTCGAACGAAGTGATGAACTCGCCGGTATCGACGTTCCATAGACGCGCCGTGTTGTCATCGCCGCCGGTCGCCAGGGTCTCGCCGGTCGGACCAAACTCGACTGTATTCACTGTGTCGGTGTGGCCGGACAGTTCCAGCACTTGCCGCCCGGTCTCCGCACTCCACAGAAACACCGACTCGCCGCTGCTGCTGGCAACCAGGCTGTCATCGGGACTGTAGGCAGCCCCGGTGACGGGACCATCGTGTTCCAGTTCCATGAGCGGAATATCGGGGTCCGTTTTCACGGCCTTATCGGTTTCCCACAATTTAACCAAGCCATCGCCGCTGGCGGTCAGGAATTTTTCGCCATCGGATGTAAAATCGACCGAGTTGACGGCTGCCGTGTGTTCTTCCAGGCGGCGCAGGTTGCGCCCGGTCGGGATGTCCCAGATACGCACTTCACCATCGACACTGCCGGTGATGAAGTCCTGGCTGTTCGGGTGGAAACTGACAGCATAGACTTCGTGATTGTGACCGATAAACGAGCGACGCAGTACACCGGTCTCAACCACCCACTGGTACACGGTGGTGTCGCTATCCGAAACGCGAGCGAACGGTTCGAGACGCGAATTGTACAGGTCGGAGCTGTTATACTCGATGTCGATCAACTCAACAATAATCGGCGCTGCATAGCAGGCGACCGTCAGAATTCCGAGGACGGCCAGCGCCGTCATCGTCAAACGGTCGTGCCACAGACGCCACATTGCCTTTTGCAGTAGTGTTTTGGAGCGCAGTTGCTCCTGCGGTTCCGCATCCAGCACTGCAACATTATCCGAAACTGCCATGGATGCCCCCTAAAAGCGAATGCGTGGATCGAACACACCGTACAGAATGTCGGATACAAGATAACCGACGATGGTCAAGACCGCACCAATGACGATATTCGCCATAATCAGCGGGTAATCCTGAGCCGACACCGCTTGCAGCAGCAAACGCCCAATACCCGGCCACGCAAAAATCTGCTCGATAATGACCGCGCCACTGATAAGGCTGACAATGGTCGGTCCGAGGAAGGTCGCCATCGGGATCAAAGCGTTGCGTAAGGCATGCTTGAACCAGACCGTGCGGCCCTTCAGCCCTTTGGCACGCGCCGTGCGGACGTAATCAGCGCTAATATTTTCCAGCATAGAGGCTCGCATATAGCGCGACCAGGCGGAGATACCACCCAGCGCCAGCACCATCGTCGGCAGCACCAGATATTCCAGGCGGGTATAAATCGGGCCACAGCCGCCGCGCTGGTAAGCACAGCGCTCACCCATCGGCAGCAAATCCAATCCGGGCGCAGCAAAGATAAGAATGACCATAAAGGCCAGCCAGAAAGATGGAATCGCGTCACCGGCCACCGCCAGCACCCGCGTGAACTGGTCGAAGACACTGCCGCGCCAGACGGCTGCCAGCACACCGATGATCACACCGATAGTCAGGCCGACGATCAAGACAGCGATATTAAGTTCGATGCTGGCTGGCAGACGCTCACCGATCAACACCAGCGGGTTTTCCTTCCACTGGAACGACCGGCCAAAATCGCCGCGCAAAATACCCCGGTTTTCGCCATAGACATCGACCTCTACGGTGTTGAGTACCGTCATTTCAGCCCGGCGACCCACCCGACCGGCGACCTCGGCGGATTCAGTCGGTTCCAGGCGGTACGGTTGGCGCGATGCCAGCAGTTCCGGTGTACCGGTCTCTTCGTTGATGACCATCTGGCGTTCGGACAAATAGGCTTCCGTGCCGTCTTCCAGGGCGACCCGGTACCAGAGTACGTCTTCGACAACCATCCAATCGTCGCCGATCAACCAGCGCAGATATTGCAGCGGCAGTGGATCACCAACACCCAGACGGCTCTCCATATCGGCACGCTGTTCCTGTGTCATGTCCGGGTTGAAGGTCATGATGGCAACTGGATCGCCAGGTGCCAGAACCATAATCATATACGACAGGATAGTGATCCCGAAGAATGTGGGAATTGACTGGAGCAACCTGCGGATAACGAATTTCGTCATGGTATATACCTGCTAACTAACAACAGATCCTCTCAGATAGCCATAGCGCCGGAAATAGTATCCGGCGCTATGGGTGACACTAAGCTGTGGAGAACCTGACTATTCCAGTGAGGGGTCGAGGGCGATGAACGCATCCTCGTTCCAGGTGCGGCTGAATTCAGCCGGATCAAAGTTTTCCAGCCAGCTCTGGGCAGCCGTCATGCTCAGGTTGGAGTACATGAACATGTAGGGCAGCTCATCGAAGAGGATCTGGTTGGCCTGAGCGTAGAGTTCAGCGCGGGCTTCCAGGTCACAGCCATTGGTCATAGCCGGGTTACGGGCATCCTTGTAAAGCTGGTCCAGTTCCTCACTGTGGAAGGAGCCAAAGTTGAAGCCAGAACCGGGGATGTCTTCCGGAATGGTGAAGATAGCGGTGTTGTCCGGGCTGAGCGGCAGGCCCAGGCTCCAGGCCAGGATCGCCATGTCGAAGGTCTGGCCGTCGAGTTCCGGCAGGAAGGCGGTACTCCAGTCGATGAAGTTGGTCTCGGCGTTCACACCGATGTCGCGGAAGCTCTCGGCGATGAACTCGATCATGTTGACGCTGTCCTCGCTGCCACCGGCGGAGGAGTTGAGGGTCACAGACATCTCGGTGCCTTCGAATTCAGGGTCGATCTCGGTGTAGGCACAGCCGCTGCAGACGCGGAATTCGCCGTCTCCGAGAACCCAACCAGCCTCGTCCAGCATTTCAGCGGCGGCAGCCGGGTCGAAGGGGTACTGAAGGTCGGGGTTCCAGTCCCAGGAAGCGGGGATGCTGGGGATACCGACGCGCACAGCGTTGCCACCCAGATTGTTCTCAATGATGGCGTCCATATCGACGGCCATCACCAGCGCCTGACGGACCATCTGGTCACCCAGGACGGGGTGCGGGTCCTGCACGAGGCGGTTGCCCTCTTCGTCCAGACCGGGCTGCGGATTATCGGGATTGGCGTGGTTGAAGGCGTAGAAGACATAACCCAGGCGGTTGTAGCGGAAGGTCTGGAAATTCTCATCAGCCTCAAACTCCGCCTGCTGCGTGCCGGGGATACCGGTCAGGGTCAGTTCACCGGCGCGGAAGCGCTCGATCTCGACATCAACGTTGGGCAGGTTCAGGATCACCAGTTCGCTGGGGCTGACGTAGCCCAGTTCGGCATCCACATAGTCCTGGTTGGCGACGAGGCTGACGCGGTCACCGGCGATCAGTTCGGGATCGACAAAACCACCGAAGTAGACACCCGGCAGGTAGCGCGGTTCGTCGTTCATGGCAACCAGATCATCGCCGAAGTCCTCTTCGTAGATGTGGGCTGGCACCATGGTACCCCACACATTGTTGATGGCGTCGCAGTCCGGCTCTCCAAACTCGATCTCGAGGGTGAAGTCGTCGATCATGCGGGCATCGACCATCGGGCCACTGCCCTCAGTGCCGTCGTCCAGCACGGCCCAGATTTGGGTCGGGCGCGAGGAGTCCAGCAGACCGGAACGCATGGCGTTTACCCCCCACATCCAGTCCTCAGCCGTAACCTGCTCGCCGTCGGTCCAGAAAGCATCTTCACGCAGGGTGACGGTCAGCACGGTGCCGGTCTCGTCAAACTCCCAACCGGTCGCCATGGAGTCCTTCCAGCCCGGTTCGTAAGCGCCGGTGAAGGGGTTCACACCCAGGAGTGCCGGGTAGATCCGGTTGTAGACATTACTGGAGGTAACATCACCACCGAGCAGCGGGTTGAAGGTCTGTGGATCGGAGGTATCCGAGTAGAAAAGAATACCACCTTCACCGGCACCCTCTTCCTGGGCGGCAACCGGGGCGATCAGCAGTGCAGCCAGCACCAGCATCACACCAATTACCAAAAATCTAGAATTACGCATACTTCTGCTCCTTAATATTGTGAGTTGTTTTGGATTGTATCAAACACATTTGCAAACACAACCATGCATGATACACGAATCATGCCAACATTGTTCCGTCATTCTCACCAAACATTTTTATCTCTATGACGATATAACGGACAATGACCGGAAAGGTATGTTTATTGTAGCGCGAAATGCACATGTGAAAAAATATTTTAATGTTTTGGGCAATATGCACAAAGAGCGCCGCCAATCAGACATTCGACTACAATAAACATGATTCGCTTCACTTTTTAGAATACTGGTTTTCCAGTGTTTCGATCTGCCGTTCCATGTTCTTCAGCAGGCGCTGGGTCATTTCCAATCCGAAGCGCTGCCCTTCTGGCTGAGCTTCGATGGTGGCGATCTTCTGGCGGTACGTGGCCGCCGCCGTGTGCAAATCGGTCAGCTTGCGGGCGGCATCAGGCGGCATCCCATCGGGGATGTTGATCTCGACCGGCGGCGGTGGTGGTGGCGGCGCGGCTGCCGGGGCTTCCTTCTCCTGGCGGCGCGGTTTGGGCTGTGCCGGTTTGGGCTGTGCCGGTTTGGGGGCCGGTTTACGGGCAGGTTTGGCAGGAGCAGGTTTTTTGGCCTGGTTCTTTTCCGCTGGCTGATCCTTCTGTTCTTGGCGTTTGAGACGTTTGGTCGTCACGAGAGTCGAATACACAGCGATGGTCTCGGTCTCCGGATCAAAGGCAGCCATGCCTTCCACAATCAGCGCTTCTTCGGTGGTCTCGACGATTTTTCTCACCTTTTCCCACTGCTTGGCGGACATATACACCGTATAGTCCACCGGCTCAGATGATGGTTGTGGCACGCCGGCGGGAAACGCCATGGTCTCCGGGATTTCAACCTGCATGGTGGTCACTACGAGATGCTGACGGCGCTCGATCTTGCCAGGACGCCCGTTCATGACGATTTTCACTTCACCCACCTTTCCACTTTCCGCACGCAACGCCTCAACAATCGGGGCGCGTTCCTCCCAAGCAAATTCGTCGAACTGGCTCTCATACGCGGCACGCCGTTTGGCGGCATAACGCCATGTATAGAAAATCCGTTCGCGTTCTTCCTCTTCCATTCGATCACGGGCCAGTTGGAAGAAGACACCACCGGGCGTGCGACGGCGGTCTCCAGTGACCACCATCATGCCGCCATTGGCTTCAATTTCCAGCGTATCTTTGAGCAACTGACGGGAAAACTCCACGCCACACACACTCACAATATTGTAGATTTGCCGGCGGGGCTTCTTCTCGTTTTCACTGAGTTGGTCAGCGATCTCATTGGCGACCGCCTGTATCTCTTGGGCGGACAAGACTTTCCCTTCCATAGCGCTGCTACATTTCACTTATATTACCGCGTTTTGTCAAAACCCGGTAGCGTCGATTCGTATTACATATATTACATTGTACCGCTTTGGATGGGCCGATACAAGTCTTATGGCGCGACTGTTTCTTGTCGCAAGCACCCTTGTCACGTACAATACAGATCAGAAATGGTCAGGAGCCGGTTGATGAAAGTATTGTCCCTGCTGAACGAAAAAGGCGGTGTCGGAAAGACAACGTTGAGTACGCACATCGCGGCTGGTCTGGCGATCAACGGCAAGCGTGTGCTGGTGATTGATGCCGATCCGCAGGGTCATGCAACTGTGGCGCTGGGACTGCGCAAGGAGCCGATGCTGCACGATCTCCTGGTACGCGATTTGCCATTTCAAAAGGCCGTACAGCGGGTTCAACCAGAGTTCTACGGTCTGCCCGGCGAACCGGTCAAAGGCGAACTGCTGGTCATCGCTTCGGACACATCAACACGGGTTATCCCGCTGATGACCTCGGATGTCATGCTGGTCCGCAATCGCATCCAGGAATTGGAAGGCGTGATCGATGTCGTCATCTTCGATACGGCTCCGACACCATCGCTGCTGCACGGCAGTATCTACATGGCAACCGATGCTATCATCTATCCGACCAAGTGCGAATACCTGAGTTTTGATGGTCTGGTGGAGAGCATGAAACATCGCGAAGAAGCCTCCAAAGCGCGGGCCAATCTCGGTCTGGCCGATGTGCGGGTCGGCGGGATTCAGCCAGTCATGTACCGGCCCGGCACCCAGGCCGACGAATATGGCATTGAGGTGCTGAAGGAACGCTTCGGCAAGCTGGTATGGCCGGCCATCAACCTGCGCACCGTCTGGAATCAGGCGTCATTTGCCCGCCGCATTCTGTTCAATTTTGCCCCGCAGACGAAAGCGGCTGCCGAAGCCTGGCGCACGGTGCAGTTGGTTGAGGCGATTTAGCCATGAGCAAGAGAAAAGGCGAATTTCGCCAGAATCCCTTCGGTGACGGCAAAGCGGATGCCTCCCATGTCGAAGTAGACAGTCAGATTTTCGGTGAACTGGCCGCCGTCGATTCGCAGGTCAAACGCATCGAAAAGATCAACATCTTCAGCGTCCATCCGGACCCCGGCCAGCCGCGTCGTGCCGTACCATCCAGAGTGCGAAACGCCTGGAATGGCCGACCAGAGCATGTGCGCGATATGCTGCTGGTATGGTGGGGTGCGGTCCAGGATGAGCGCAGCCGCCCGTTTGACCTGGGCGCATATCTGGAACATGAACCTGGCGAGCGCAGCGGCAACGACGAAGAAAACGCCCCCGATCTCTACAACCCCGGCCCGCTGGAAACGGCCTTCATGACTATCGTCGATCTGGCGGCCAGCATCCGCCGCGACGGCCTGACGAACCCGATCACGCTGGATGACCGCAATCTGCTGGAAACCGGCGAGCGCCGCTGGCTGGCCTATCATCTGCTCCATTTCTGGTTCGACGGCCAGGAAGACCGACCGGACGAACGCAGCGAATGGGAGCGAATTCCCGCCCGCCGTGTCGATCAAATCAGTGTATGGCGGCAGGCCAGCGAGAACAACGTCCGCGCCGATCTGAACGCCATCGCCCGTGCGCGTCAGTGGTCCATTCTGATGATGGACCTGCACGGACGGCAGAACTTCAAACCGATTGAGGCGTTCGAGAGCGACCGCGATTTCTATGCACAGGTAGCCGATCATCGTGTGCCATATGGCAAAGGCGAGCAGCTTCTCAATGCGCTGGGTGTCAGCAGCCGCTCCGCGATGGCGCGTTACCGCGCCCTGCTCGCCCTACCCGACGAGGTGTGGCAGGCCGGCGACGATCTCAATCTGGCCGAGGAGATGCTCTACAATCTGGCGCAGCTTGCCCGCACCGACAGCCGCGCCGCCATCGACCGCTACCGCGAAATTGTTCTGGGCCAGAACAATTCGCCAGAAAAGCCGATCAAAGGCGGCGACATTGGTGAGATGTACAGCCCCGGCACCAAACGCCATTTTGCCCGTACCGTCCGCGCCATCACACAGGCTGGACCGGGTCGGGCCAAGAACAACGCCCGTGCGCTGCGCGAACTCCGTGAACTGCGCCAGTGGCTTGAGGACCAGGAAGAGCGCATCCTCCGCTACATGGAATAACGCCCTCCCCTACCCACTCTGATGCGCCCCAATGCCGCGAAAATCGCCGTTTTTAGCGGCCAGACGTTCTGTTTTGCCGGTAGGGGAGGGGGCAATATCCCAAATGATTTACTCTCTGCCCACTTATCACTGCATAGAAAAGATTGTTGCGTATTGCCAATTGTTCTGGGCCGCAACATTTCATCCTGGTTGGAATCAGGTATAGGTTGGCGCAGCATCCGGCATCAATTGTTCTGGGCCGCAACATTTGTACTCCGCAGCCACACCACCAGGAAGCCAGCGGGATTGCGGATATTGCGCCGCCGTCGCAGTTCACCCAGACCGCGATCCACCAGCCGAGCGCCGTACTGCTGCACCAGTTCCAGGCACCGCTTGCGCGTCAGCGACCGCTGTGGGTTAAGCTGCCGCAGCGTCTCGTAGATCGCTATCGCCGCCTGATCGACTGCCGCCGTGCCGAAATCCCTTTCCTGCGCCAGTTGCTTCACCGAGCGGACCTGTTCGATCAACGAAGGACGAGAACGAATCACGGCTTCGGGTTTTTCCGTGCCAGACGCTGCCGGTTCTGGCGGCGTGCTGCAAACCTCCGGCGCAGCATTACCGCAAGCCCCATATACGCTCACACTCTCCGCATTATGGGCTTCAGTGTTGTTCCCGCGCTCAACCGCCACCGGCATCCGGTAATGGTTGACGCTCTGGGTGCGGAATACCGGCTTCTGGCCGACCATCAACAGCATCCGGGCTATCGATTCCAGCGGTGGATAGCGCCGGCCATCAGCAGCCTGAATGAACTGGCCCGGCATCGGGTCCGGCGGCACCGACCATTTGAGATTGGACCAGCTAATCGGCTCATCGAAAAATGTCGGATCGACCTGCACACCGGCACGGCGCTCATAGCGGCGGCAGCTATCCGCCGAGACACCGAGGCGCTGTGCCAGCCAGTTCCGCGAGTACGTACCGGGAGCGCGTTTGACCAGACCCACATGCAGCGCTTGCCGGTAGGTTGCCGGGGAGCGCAGGTCCGCCGCAGCCAGCGTATCGCCCCCCAGATTCTCGACACCAAAGCACTGGCAAAGCGTTTCCAGTGACGGCATAACAAAGCGGCGCAGCGGGCGTCCGCGCTTTTTTACCGGCTTTGCGACCCTGACAACCAAGCATTGGTTGTCCTGCCCGGTGCAACCTGAAGCAGCGTTAGCACCCGGGGGTTGAGGGGTCCGGGGAGAAGGGGCCGCAAAGAGGTCGGACCGCAGCGCCGCATAAACCGCATTTCGGCCAATACCCAGCGCCGCCACCATGTCATAGGCCGCCGCCGCCGTAAACGAATGGCCCGGTTCACATCCAGCTACGTATAAGCCATCCAGCACCCGTGCCAACTGCACCTGCCCGTTTTGAAGCAGTCTTTCGCGCACGGTGTTGGGAAGCTGCACCGGACGTACCTGTTCGACCAGCGGTCGCGGCGCACGCTTAAACACACTGGCAATGGTCGCTCGCGCTTCTGCTGCACGCCGCTGCGGCGGTTCCGGACGCAAACCCGGTTGCGCGATATGTGGTCCCACCAGCAGCGCTTCGACCTGCGCCCGGGTCATGCCTTGATCGCGAGCCGAACATGCCACCCGGAAAAGTGCATTGTTACGACCCTGTGCCATCGCCAATGTCTGATAACGCCGAATCAGACGACCAGGCTTCGACTTAGATACAGGCTTATTGGATGTAGAAGGGGGCTGAGAGCGGTTTTCTGGTGTTTCAGAGGTCTGTGGCCGGATGAAGCGCAAAAGGCGGCTTAAATCGTCTCTGGTGAGGCTGCGGGGGGCGACATCACAGGTGACAGTCCAGCGATGCTCACCCACACAGGTGCCAGGAGCCACCACATACTGACCCTCACCGCGCAGCTCAACACCGCCATAACTGTAGCCGCGACCGGAAAGTCCAGGTGGCAATGCGAAGTAGTAGTGGGGTAGTCCACGCATACCCGAATGGACGGTGAACGTCTGCGCCAGATCAGGACACTCACGGACGAAATCATCGGCTCGCTGCGGATCGTCAATGTCCAGGACCACCAGCGCCGATACCCGTCCCAGCACGATTCCAAACGCCTGTACTTCCTCATCGCGCCATCGTTCGACCTCGCTTTCTGTCGGCAGTCGCCGCTGGTAAATCTGCCATGCAGCAACAGCAGGGGCCTTTGCCCGGTCTGGATCGGCTGCACCCCGGAGCGGGATGAAACTCCATCCGAGATCGAAAAAACGTTCGACCTGACCGGCTATCGCTATGTTAATATTACCCAAGAATGACAACGTGCGTCCTTTCCTGGAGGGAAAAACGGTTGCCAATTGGATCAACTATCGCTATAATTCAGGTTAGCTTGTTGCAAAATATGTTGACCTGTTTTGCGTTGACCTGTTTTGCGCTGACTTGGCGAGGCTCGTTTCCCTGTTTGGTGGCGAAACCCAGTTTGGAAGCGAGCTTTTTGCTTTCCAAATGGGACCAGATCAGAGAACCATCACCAAGTTACAATTATTAGTTGACCCTATTTCACAATTTCCCTCAACATCCCAAAAGATTCGATTGTTTTATCAAGAAAAACCGCTTCGGATAAGCTACCGGCTTCGCCACACAATTTAGCACCTCGCCAACGTCACCAAAATGTGGTATAGTAGTAATGTAGCATACCGAGCGGGAATTCGGTATTTGTCTACTACTATGTGGTTTCAACCGCATATCGTTTTTTGGGGCGAGATTTCGATCTCGCCCTTTGGGTTTTTCTTGACAAGCGCATTATACACCAGAATCTCACACAAAACAAGAATCTGACTCTGCCCGCGAACACCAGTTCTATCTTTATTATACCCACGTTGTCAAGTCATGGGCAGGGTAATTATAAATGTGCTGCCTTCGCCCGGTTCACTGGCCGCCGTCAGTTTACCCCCGTGTAATTCCACAATCCGACGCGCCATCGGTAGACCCAGGCCAAATCCACGCTCGCTCCGCGCTGGATCACCGCGAAAGAAACGCTCAAAAATGCGTGGCATGGTCTCCGGCAGGATGCCTGGACCCTGATCGCGCACAGCCAGAACAAGCTGACCATCCCGGCAAATACCATCCACCATAACCTGTCCCGAATCCAGCGAGAACCGCAGCGCGTTATCCAGCAAATTCATGATAGCTGTTCGCATCCACCCATCGTTGATCGACAGTCGTACATTCTCGACCTGCCGCACAACCTTAATCTGGCGGGCCGCAAATTGTGACGATAGGGCGGTAAAGGCATCTTCGACGACACCCACAATAGCGACTTCCTGCCGTTCGACCGTGATGACACCATCCAACCGTGCCATAAACGTCAGGGTATCCACCAGCAGCGTGATCGAAGCGACCTGTTCCGCAATCTGGCGGGCCTTTTCACTCGCCCTGGGATCGTCCGCTATCCGCGACATCAAATGCGCACTGGTGTTGATGACCGCCAGCGGTGTGCGAAATTCGTGCGCCGCTGCCTCGATGAAGCTGGTCAGGATATTAACTCGCTCTTTTTCCAGCGCCAGTTCCAGCGCATGTTGCTCCGCCTGCTTACGAGCGGTGATTTCAATAGACACCCGCATCCGTGCCAGCCGCTCATCCGACCACCGGATCGCCAGATCGTGATACTCATACCACTGTCCCGTCGCCGCGACCTGACCTTCCCAGATATGGACCGGTGCCGGCACACCCCGCTCATCCAACAGATTGTTTTGGCTGCACATCTCGCAGGGACCATCCAGCGCACATCCGAACGCCCGCCAGCAGGCCAGCCCGACCACATCACCATACAGGCTGCGCATGTGCCGGTTCACAAACAGGATTTCATGAGTCTCCATATCGGCCACATAGACACCGGCGTCCAGGCTGTCCAGCACCGTCACAAAGCGCTCGTGATGCTTCTTGAGAGTGTGGTCAGTTTGCCTGCGCTCAATGGCTGCACCGAATACACTGGCCGCCGTTTGCAGCGCCGCCAGTTCGCTGTCGCTCCACTGATGTTCCCGGTCACACACATCAAACCCGATATAGCCCCACCATTTGCCGTAGACAAAAATCGGGATGACAGCCACCGAAATCACCGACTGAGAACGCAAAATCACCTGTTCATTTGCCGGGAAATCATCGACCAGCCCGTAAACTGGTTTACCCGCCTGCAACATTTGCTGCCAGCGGGCGAACCCGGCCCGGTTGTAAGAGCGTGATTGCAGCTCTGGATTATCAATCTGGGGACTGAACCCGGTCGCCACCCACTCATATCGCTGGTTCATCTGGACATCCCCGACGACATCCTGGCTGTTTTCAAATACATACACCCGGCTGACCTCGGTGGCGGTACGCAGCAGCCGCAGAATATGCTGGATGCTCATCTCCCAGTCGGGCATCTTGAGGAAATGCTCAGCCGCGAAGTTGATCGCCGCCATAATGGCATCACGCCGCTGCAAATCGTGCCGCAGCCGCCGGTTATCGGTGATGTCGGTATCGGTACCCACCATCCGATAGGGCTTGCCGGATTCGTCGCGCAGCACCTGACCCCGCGCCAGAATCCAGCGAATTGACCCGTCCTTGTGAATCATCCGGTGTTCAAACTCAAACGAAGGGGTTCTGCCTTCAATATGATCGTTGGCAGTACGAAACATCCCCTCGGTATCGTCCGGATGCACCAAACGTCCCCAATCATCCAGGTGATCGGCGACTTCCTCCGGCCTGTAACCCAACATCATCTTGAGCGCCGGTGTGATGAACATCGCATTCGTGACCAGATTCCACTCCCACACACCGACCCGGCTGGCCTGTGTGGCCTGCACAAAACGGCTTTCGCTCTCGTACAGGGCCTGCTCAGCCTCTTTGCGCTCGGTGATGTCCCGGCACGTATACACGATGGCGTTGACCGTGCCATCGCGGTCTCTCAGGATGTTGGGGTAGGCTTCCAGCCAGATGTAGCGACCATCCGGGTGCTGCCAGCGCAGTGCCGGGGGCAGGGATACATCCCCGGTCTCGAAACGCTGCACCAATCCATCCACCAGGCCTGGACGGTCATCGGTATGAATCCGGTCCAACCAGACCGTGATCGGCTGGCCCACAATATCGTGCGGATGATAACCCAGTATCGACTGGGCCGACGGGCTGATGTACTCAATCACCCGGTTGCGGTTCACCGACAGGATGACATCGCGGGTGTATTCGGTCAGCAGCCGCAGATGCGCTTCGCTCTCCATCCGTGCCGCAACCGCTTCGTTGTAGTGAAGCACCAGCGACCCATCCCGCCTGGCGTGTTGCAGGGCCGCTTCCAGCCGTTCCGGGGTCAGGTCGGCCAGGGCGATATAGCTGGCAGCACCGGCCTGCATCGCCGTCACCGCCGCCGTGACGCTGCCCACCGCCGCGATCACAACCGCCGGAACCCCCGGTGGGGCATCCGCCAGCGGGTGATCGAGCAGAACCGCGACATCATATTGTTCATCAGTACGTTGGACGAGTGACTCGACCATTGCATAGGCCGGGTGGTTGCGCTCACCGACCAGCAGAACCCGTGTCATGCTGGCACCCTTCACATAATCCATTAAGTATTTAAAAGTATATCACGACTAAAGGCGGAATTTCCATATCTGATAAATGTTCCACACGGCAAACACGGTGAACGACAGCGCGTAAGTCACCATATACAGCGCCAGTTCCGGCAGACTGTGCAGCGCCAGTGCCGCACCGGCCATGGCATACACCGCCAGCAGCAGTTCACCGATGGTCACTGCGTCTACCTGGAGCGCCATCCGAACCGTCGGTTTCTGCTGCCGGGTGAGCCGGAACTTGGGCGTGCGCACAAATTCCTGCCGCTGGCGACTAAACGCCACCAGCACCGCCCGGCTGTTACTCAACACCATCGCCACCGCCGCCACAAACTGCACCGGGAAGTAGAGCAGTCGCTTGCGCCAATCGTCGTGCAGTTCCATCTGGCCCAACGCCACGATCAACGGCGGCACCACGCCCACCAGCGCCATAATCGTCAGATTGGGAATATCGCGGAACTTATCGCCCCAGATCAGCAGCGGCGTGAGCAGAAACAGCAGTAAAATGACCGGCTGGACCGCGAACTGCGCCAGGTGCAGCAGGCCCATCGTCTTCTTCAACGGCGAGCAGTGACGGCACATCACCAGCGACCGCACATGCCGCAGCAAGCACTGCGTCGAGCCGGTCGCCCAGCGTGCCTGCTGCTTCTTGTAAATCTGCACCAGATGCGGCAGTTCACCCGGCACCGCCACATCTACCAGGAACAAAAAGTCCCAACCGCGAATATACGCCCGGTACGACAAATCCAGGTCTTCCGTCAGCGTCGCCGCCGACCAGCCACCGGCGTCCTGAATCGCCGCCACCCGCCAGATTCCGCCGGTCCCGTTCATCGACATCGGCAGATGCCCCCGGCTGCGAGCCACCTGCTCGACACCGAAATGTGCGTCAATGGAGAGCGCCTGCGCCCGTGTGAGCCAGTTCGTATCCAGATTGAGATGGTCCCACCGCGTCTGGATCAACCCCAGGCGCGGGTTGGCGTTGAAGTAAGGCATGGTCTTGCGTAGAAAGTCCGCTTCCGGCACAAAATCCGCATCGAAGATGACCACGCAGTCTGTCTCGACCGCCCGCAGACCGTGCGCCAGCGCCCCCGCCTTGTAGCCGTCCCGACTGCGACGGCGGATATGCGTGATGCGCGAACCGCCCGCCATCTCGCGGATTTTGCGGCAGATCACCTCGCTCGTCTCGTCGTTGGAGTCGTCCAATACCTGGATGTGCAATTTGTCCGCCGGATAGTCCAGCCGCACACACGCATCCAGCAGACGATCCACCACCTGTGCCTCGTTGTAAATCGGCAGTTGCACCGTCACCGACAGCAGATCATCATCGTGAGTAGGGGGGGGAGCGGGGATGGATCGCCGCCGCAGAAGATAGATCACCAGCAGCACAGCGAAGCCGCCAACAAACACCACCAGGAACCCGGTCCCGGCCATATACACCAGGGCGGCCACATTGAGAACAAGATCGATCACCCGCACGGTCCTTCATCGCCAGTCAGGCGCACGATTATAGCCCCGCCAGGGCAACCATACCACCCGCTTACACGGACACCTGATCCATCCAGCGCACAATATCCGCTTCGATCATCTCCGGCGATATGCGCAGAACACCCGCCGTGTCCGCGTAATCTTGAGCCGGAGACGTCAGCGGCTCACGGGTGAACATGGCGTATCGGACCTGCCAATCACCCTGCGCCGGGACGACTTTGGGCGTCTTGTCGATCAACGTCTGAACTACATGACGTCCCTGAGTTTGTCTCCCCCACTTGCATTCGCCCATGAGCAGGTCTTTGGTGCGCCAGTTGAGCGCGACCACATCGACTTGCGCCTGTTGTGACCAGAAACTCCCCACCCGTTCCGGCAGAAACGGAAACTCGTCCAGATCAACTTTGATGTTGACCCATTCCCGGCATAATTCCTCAAAGGTGTGGGTGCCGATGAAGTCAACCAGATGCGTTTCAAGATAATCCACCACACCTTTGACCCGACCATACTCTATCTCGCTCAAATGTGGCTTGAGAAAGCGGAAATAGAATCGCAGATACGGGTCAATCAGCACATAACGCCCTTGTTTGCTGCGATCTGGATGCTGCACGGTTGCCGGAACAATCCGGTCAACATACCCCAATTCGCGCAGCACGGTGAGATATTTCGTGACATGGTTGGCGGCTATACCTGCCATTTGCGCGATATCGCTCAGGCGATGATAACCCGATGCAATCGACTCGATCACCGCCATGTAATTGCGCGGATCGTCCAGTTGTTCGTGAAGCAAGAAGACCGCATCATTGAGCATGATGTTCGCCGGCGAGACCAACCGCTCGTACAGATTCTCCCGAATCGACTGGCGATCATCAAACTGCCTGATGTAGGCCGGTATACCGCCCGCAAACGCATAGATGGCGACCCGTTGTTCTGTCGTCATGTTTGGCAGGAGCAGAGACAAGCCACCGAAGGGCAGGGCCTGTAATTTTAACCGGGCTGTGGCTCGCCCATAAAGCGGGGCCTGATAATCCAACGCCGCCCGCTGGATGATACCCGCCAGCGATCCGGTCAGGATCAGAAACAGATGGCTCTCCTGCAACTGATGATCCCACACCCTCTGGATGATGCTGGGTATCTCACCGTCGGCCTGCATGACGTATGTAAATTCATCCAGAATGACGATGAAGCGGCGCTCCTGGGCCATGAGTCCGATCTGGGTAAAAGCGGTTTCCCATGTCTGATAGCTGAAGTTGTCTGGAATGGGGCTGCCGGGATTGCCGAAACGCAGAATCGCCTGTGAGAAATCACGAAGCTGCCGCGTTGAAGAGGTCTGTGTCGCCATCCAGTAGAGTACCGGCGTCTCGTCTACATAATGCTCTGTCCAATGGCGAATAAGATGGGTTTTGCCAATACGGCGGCGACCGTAGAGAATAAGAAACTGTGAACCTTCGCGTTGATTCAGACGCGAAAGCAGACTCAACTCACGCTTGCGATCCACAAATTCTTGCGACATCGGCATAACCTCAAAAGGTACGACCGCAGTATTATACTACAGTCGTACCTTCCTGCCATCTCTACATCTACCGGTTATCCCCATCGCCCCGGATGACGCCGCGTTCCAGCCGCGAAAACAGCTTATCCAGATTGGCCTCCGCCACCTCTTCCAACGTCAGACCGAGATTGGTGCAGATTTGCGTCAGATACCACAGCACATCGCCCAGTTCACCCTTCAACGCCTCCCGGTCCGCCTCACTGATCTGACCGTCGTGGTCGCGGAAAATCTTCTTGATCTTCCCGGCGACCTCACCCGCCTCATTGACCAGACCCAGCGTCGGGTACACAATCGGATCATCCGTCAGAATATCGCTGTAGGTCTTGCGTGATTGTTCCTGGTAACTGCCGTACTTAGTTTGCATGGGTTTCCCAACGGCTATCGTATCGGAATAAAGGTCACACGATCTGAAAAGTCCTCCGGCTTGCCCGCACCGATAGCGACCTCAAGCTCGTCAAGCGCTAGACCGATCCCCAACGTACTGGGTATCAGAATGACACCCGGCATCGGTAAACCCTGTTCGATACGGGTATAGGCATCACCGACCAATGTTTGCACGTCGTGAGTGAGAACAATCCGGTTGACTCGAGCAGCCCATTCAAGCACCTGTGGGTCTGGAGCCTGGTACATCTCGGTATCCTGAACACGCACAATATCCAGGTCAGGTAAACGCTTATGCAGTTCCTTCAGAATAGTACCGTCAAAGTTTTCATCCGCTGCGAAACGTATCAAGTGTCCTGACCGCGCCGTCTACGTAATTCCGTCTGTGTGATCTTCGGGGGGTACTTTGCTTCAAACATCTCGCGTATGCGCTCTGCCGCATCCACCTGTTGATGCAAGTACAGGTCAATGTCCTCACGATGCGCCAGATAGTAGGCGATCACGGCGTAGATGTCGGTTAGCGGTACCGTAGGGAAACCCTCGTGCAGCGCCTCCGGCGATTGTCCCTGCAAATAACGATGGATGATCGAATCCAGCGTAACCCGTGTGCCGCTCACACGAATTGCGCCGTGTTCGTCCGTTGATAGCGGTATCGTCATCGTTGGGGGATCGGGAATCATCATCTCACATTCCACCCGTCTCATTTTCTGTTCCGGTCTATCATATCACACCGGCATTATCATAGGCTGTGGGTGAGAATCCAACCCCATCCACCCATCCATTGCGGTATCCACCACAAAACGCCATAATGGACAATGGTGTGAATAAACCATTGTGACGCCATGACAACCCGACTGTTCATAAGCTACCGCAGCCTCGACTCCGCTAAAGTCGATACCCTGGTCCGGCGGCTCCGCTCCCTGACCAGCACCGGCAGCACGCCCATCTACCACGTCTGGCAGGACAAAGACGGCATCCCCGACGGCCACGACTGGTGGGAGTCCATCGTGGACGCCATCGAAAAGTGCGATGTGTTCGTGTTCATGATCTCCCAGGAATCGGTGCTGAATAAGAACTGCCGCGCCGAACTGACCTTCGCCCGCCGACTCAACCGGCCCATTCTGCCGGTCGTCCTGACCGACGAATTTTTCTATGACCCGGTGAAGGGCAAAAATGACATCCGTTACTGGGACGATGTGCCGCCCGAAATCTACGACATCCGCGCCCAACTACTCTTCGAGGAGGGGACATCCTTCACTGAGCGCGTCAATCAGGCCGTCGCCCGCTACCAGAGCGAACCGGACCGCTGGCGGCCCCTACAAGCCGACCGTCCCGCCGACCCCAGCGATGGCGACTCCAACTACGCCGACAGCCTCTACGACGAAGCCTGTGATTATGCCTGGCGCTCAGAATTCGCCACCGCCGAGCGCAAATTCCAGATTCTCGCCAACCGCAGCGATCCCCACTTCAGCCCCGTCGCCTACGACTGGATCGTCATCCTGCGCGATTACCGCAAGCTGGTGCGGCTCTTCTCGCGCAGCAGCACCCGCTTTGTGGCGGAGCAGGTCTGGCAGACCTATCAGGCCCATTTCCCCAAACCCTTCATCGACGGCGTATTCGATCCCAAACGTATCGCCGCCGCCCAGGACATCGCTGTGGAGCAGGCCGAGCGCGACCGCATCGCGGCGGAGCAGGCCAGACGCCAGAAACCCCCCACCGTCCAGACCCCATCACAGCCTGTCTTAACGCCCTCCGACAGACTGCTCCCGCCGCCCTTCGCCTGGATCGACATCCCCGGTAGCAAAGGCAAGAAATGGCAGGGCGAACCCTACAAAATCGCCAGATACCCCATCACCAACGCCCAGTTTAAGCTGTTCCTGGATGCCGGCGGCTACAGCGAGCGCCGCTGGTGGACCGATGCCGGCTGGCAGCAGCGCGAAGAAGACGGCTGGACCCAACCGCGCCATTGGACCGACAGCAAATGGAACGGAGCCGACAAACCCGTTGTCGGCGTATCCTGGTACGAGGCGGTCGCCTTCTGCCTGTGGCTCAGCGAGGCCACCGGCGAGAAGATCATGCTGCCGACCGAAGCGCAGTGGCAGTATGCCGCCCAGGGCGACGATGGCCGCACCTATCCCTGGGGCAATACATGGGACAACGCCAAATGCAACAATAACGTTAGCAGTCTGATCGGATTTCTCAAGAGCAAGCCGGATGGACACGGCCAGCGAACCACACCAGTCACCGCTTACGAGGGCAGGGGAGACAGTCCCTTCGGTGTGGTCGATATGGCTGGCAATGTCTGGGAGTGGTGCCTGACCGATTACAACGGTAACTCAAATAATATTAATAGTAATTCAAATAGTCGCGTGCTTCGCGGCGGTTCCTGGGATTACGGCAATCCCGATAGGTTCCGCTGCGACATCCGCGGCAGGAACAATCCGCACCTCAGGGACGACTACGGCAGGGGTTTTCGCCTTTCCCGATCTTAATATTCTGAATACTGAAGTTCTGAATTCTGTTTTCTGATGCGGCGAAGCCGCCGGAAACCTTCGCCGAAGG
>CAYQJO010000018.1:0-31523 GCA_964417785.1 uncultured Anaerolineaceae bacterium
CGACCTGTTCTGCCCCCTGTTCGAGCGCAAACTGCGTGACTTCCTCGGCCACATTTCCGCGCCGGATAGTCACGGGTAGTTCCAGCAAGCACTCGTATATGAACGTAATCCGTTTGAGACTGATCTGCCACCGGTCAAGCAGTTCATCATCCCAGACAAAAATGGCCGGTGCATCCGGGTAGACCACCAGGCCTGGATGTTCTGGACTGAGACAATCGGCATGTATCCAGACGATCATCGGTCATCCTTTTCGGGAAAGAGTCGTACATTCAACGAATCATAGCTGCCTTCAAAGTCGCAGCGGCCATACAGCGGACAATCGCGGCAGTATTGGCCGCCGGTGTATTTCTCCAGATTCTCGCGGTTGAAGATATACGGCTTGTGGCTGAAGGTACTCGCCACCCATTGCCAGGATAAATTGTTGCTGGCCGGGTCGCCATCCAGCAGATGCTCAAGGAACCAGCCTGCCCCGGCCTGCCATTTGACGCGCCGCCAATGGACCACATATGCCGCCGTGTACATCCGGGCGTGGTTGTGCAGATAGCCGGTCTCGTGCAGGTCGCGGCTGAAAGCATCAATACAGGCCAGGCCGGTCTCGCCATCACGGATGTCGTCAGGCACCTCGTCCGCATAATCCCCGGCATCAAACCCCGTTTTATAGGATTCGTGATCCTGCCAGATACCATCGCCAATGGCATCATATTTGCGCTGGAAGTAATCGCGCCAGCCCAGTTCGCTCAGCAACTTCTCGGCGTCGTCGGTTTTGCGCACCTTTGCCAGCACCCGATCTCGCACTTCCGCCAGTGACACCACCCCATGACGGATATAGGGCGATAATCGCGTGACGGCACCGTCCAGGTAATTGCGGGTGCGGGCATACTGGCGCGGATTTATTGCATCCAACCGCTTGAGCGCCTCCTGGCGTCCGCCGAGTGTCTCGGCAGCATCACCGGACGCATCAGAAAACTGTTCGCGTAGATAGGCAATCATCGCCTCCCGCGACTCAAAATCCCGGCGCATATTCTCAGCCATGTATATGCCTCCGACGGCGGCAGGCCACACTGCAATACTTCACCTCATCCCACACCTTCTCCCATTTCTTGCGCCAGGTGAACGGACGGCCACACACGGGACAGACTTTACTCGGTAAATGCTGTTTCTTCATCGCACACCCACAAAACAAAACCCTGATAGATAATTGTGTTCTACCAGGGTTTCCTGAGCCAGACGCTAACAGCAGTTTAGCTGTCGCCGCTTTCCTGCTCCTCAGCTTCGCGTGCCCGTTTGCGTGCCAGAGCCGCCTCGCGCTTCTTCAGGCGTTCGGCTTTAGCGGCCTCCGCATCAGCTTCTTTACTGGCAGCAGCAGGTTTAGCCGCTGCATCGCTATCACGCTTTGCCGCAGCACCACCGCCCTTCGCAGCAGCGCGTTCAGCTTTCTTGCGCTCTTTGATGACGTCGGTATGCTCCCATCCACCGCGTGCTTCCATCTCTTCGTGAGCGGTTGTAGGGGCAATGGTCCGCCAGTAACGGAACTCTTTGGAGAGTTTGTCTTTGTCGTAAATATGATTGGCGGTGCGGTCGTAGCTCGCCAGTTCGTAATCATGATCCATCTTGATCGCGTCGAACGGGCAGAACTCCGCGCAGTAGCCACAATTCATGCAGATGTCGATGTCGATGAAAAATGCTTCTGGTTCCGGTACCGGGCGACCGGTGTTCGGGTCCTGACCACGCACAATCCAGATACACTGCGGCGGACATACCTTCGCACAAATACCACAGCTTGTACACCAGTCATGGCCGGGGCGGTCGGGATGATCGTAGTCTTCAACTACCAAAAATGGCACAAACCGGAACCGCTCCGGTACCGCCAGTTTCTCATCCGGGTACTGTACCGTGAACGCGCCCACAGCCTCGACCCCCTGACGGCGTTCCCAGTTTTCCTGGTTGCCATACTTGCGCAGGCCGTAGCGGATGTCGTCAATATATGTGTTGACAAAGTGCTTGAGCGTAACGCCCAAACCTTTGAGAATTCCCTGTCCGTACATATAATCTCCTAACGGTCTGTCTCGCCCAGAACGATGTCGATACTACCCAGAATGGTCACCACATCGGCGACTTTGTGGCCCTTGCACATCTCACCCAGCGCCGTCAGATTGATAAAGCTTGGGGCGCGGACATGGTAGCGCCAGGGATTCTGCGTACCTTTGCTGTCACCAGCCGAGATCACATAATAGCCTAATTCACCCTTCGGATTCTCAACCCGTCCATACGCCTCACCCAGCGGCACACGCGGAGAGCGATCCGGACTACCATCCAGAATCGGTTGGCCTTTGGTCGCCTCAAGGCGTGGCAAAATCTGGCGTAGAATCCGCAGACTCTCAGACATCTCACGCATCCGCACCATATAGCGGTCGTAGATGTCACCATTTGCCCCCACCGGAATATCGAAGTCCAGTTCCGGATAGATGCTGTAGGGGTCGGCGCGGCGCACATCGTAGGAAACGCCGCTGGCACGCAGCAGCGGACCGGCAGCACTGTAGGCCACCGCCATATTCGCTGGCAGAACACCAACACCGATACACCGCATCTTGATAATTTCGTTGTCGGTCAGATAACGATGATATTCATCCAGGAAGCGTGGCAGGCGCTCGGTAATCATGTCCGTGAGGAAGTCCATCGTATTGATGTCGCGTACCCGGTCATTGACCAGATTTGCCACGCTGTGAATGCTTTCCGGTATATCTTTGAACACACCCCGGAATCGCATGTAGTTGCACATCAACCGCGATCCCGCGGTCGCCTCGAAGAAGTCCAGGATTTTCTCACGCTCGTTGTTGGCGTACAACATCGGCGTGAAGAACGCACCCAGGTCGTTGAGCAAGAAACCAATCGACCACAGATGGTTGACAATACGGGTCAACTCGGTCATCAGCACACGAATCACTTCAGCGCGGTAGGTAGGCGGTTTATAGCGTGCGCCTGTTGCCAGTAGCTGCTCGACTGTCAGCGCATATCCCAGGTTGTTGCCCATGCTGGAAAGATAATCGAGCCGATCGGTGAAGGGCATGTTATGTAGATAGGTGTTGCGCTCGCCGATTTTCTCATGATTGCGATGGAGATAGCCCATCACCGGTTCGAGTGTTTCAATGGTCTCGCCATCCAGGGTGATGACCATACGGAACACACCATGTGTACTCGGATGGTGCGGTCCCATATTGACGACCAACCGGTCGGTCTTAAGTTCGTCCGACTGCATCTCCTGGACATCAACTCCCAGACCCAGACCGGCGTAGTAAGCCTCTTCCGATACATCGGTCAACCGAGACAGGTCAAAATCTGACGGATAACGCACATTCTTGCCGTAGGCGTTGCGCTCCTCCGCCCGGAAAACATGCCCACCGGGCCAACGGCTGTCAAAGGGCTTATGATCCTGCTCGTAGTAAGCTTCTTTCCAATCCTTGCGCAAGGGATGGCCTTCAAAACCCTCCCACATAAGAATGCGGCGCAGGTTGGGATGACCGGAGAAACGGATGCCCATCAGGTCGTAGGCCTCGCGCTCCTGGAAATCGGCACCCGGCCACACATCAATCAGCGACGGTATCTCGGCGTTATCGCGTGGGGTCTGCGCCTTGAACACCAGCGCCGGCCCCCCCGCGATACGATAGGCATGGTAAACCATCTCCATATCGCTGTCGGGTTCGGCCATCTCATGGTAGTCAACCGCGGTCGCACTGGAAAGATAATCATATCCCAATTCATCACGGATCGACTTCGCTACCTCGACCAGATGTTTGCGGTCAACGATGACACCCTGATAACCATCCCGGTTATCCTCAGTCACCACCTGGGGATAGTGTTCTTTCAACCAGTCAATCGCGGCTTGCGTGCTGGTCATTACCTGATCAGTCATCAATTTAACCTTCGCTTTCTTTCGCTGCGGCTTCGCGTGCCCGTTTACGCGCCAGGGCTGCCTCACGCTTCTTCTGCCGCTCGGCTTTGGCTGCGTCCACTTCACCATCGTCACTGGCCTGGGGTGTCGCGGCTTTGGCAGGGACTTTCTTTGGTTCGACAGCCTCTTTCTGAGCAACAGCAGGCAGTTCACGCACACCATACGGTTGACCGAGTGCAGCCCGTTCAGCCTGACGGCGGATGGTGTCCATCTGGCGCGGATCGATGATGTCCGGTCCCAGAACCGGGATCGGTGTCGGCTCTGACGGCCCTACACCGTACCAGGGTACGTCGTCCATGTTCGCCAGCGATTGACCATCAATCTTCTTTTGCAGGGTAATCAACCCATGCAGCAGCGCTTGCGGTGTGGGCGGACATCCGGGGACATAAACATCGACCGGCAGATACTTATCCACACCAGAAACGACGTTGTACCCCTCTTTGAAGGGACCACCACCGCTGGCACAGGCACCCATCGCCATAACATATTTCGGCTCCGGCATCTGATTGTACAGACGCACAATCGGCACAATCATCTTCTTGGTCACCGTACCCGAAACAATCATCAGGTCTGACTGGCGCGGACTGGCCCGCATCACCTCCATGCCAAAGCGCGAGAAGTCAAAACGTGACGACGCCGTGCCAATCATCTCAATCGCACAGCAGGCGAGGCCAAACAGCAGCGGCCACATAGACGACCGGCGGCTCCAGTTATACACACGGCTCAGGCTGGTGATTGCGATATTGCCCTGCATTTCAGGTGGAAGCGGGAACTCCGTATCGTGTAGTTCTCGCAAATCCAAATCTTTACTCATGAGGACTCCTCATACCACTCACGTAGAATATCATTGAGTATTCCGTCATTGACCAGTTCCGGATCATCATCAAACGCTGGCAGCGCGATGATCCATTGGCAAAGCTGATCGATTCCGACTGTTACCGGGTCAACCTCCGGGTATCGTTCCATCAATTGCAGGACAATTTCATACGAGGTCTCCCAGTAGAGCTTTTGTTCCATCCAGAATACCAAAAATTATGATGCACGTCTACTTTATTTTACCGGTTGTCGATCTGCGCCCGTTGCAACTGACCGCTGTAATCGATATACACCGATTTCCATTCGGTGAAACTGTCCAGCGCCGTCTGCCCTGCCTCGCGCATCCCATTGCCCGTACCGCGTGTACCGCCGAACGGAAACTGAATCTCAGCGCCGGTCGTGCCATGATTGACATAGACGATGCCCGTTGTCAGATCACGGATAGCCCGGAAAGCCGCGTTCACATTCTCAGTGAAAACACTGCTGGACAGGCCGTAACGAACACTGTTATTGACCCTGATCGCTTCATCCAAATCGGCCACTTCGACAATGGACAGCACCGGACCAAAGATCTCCTCCTGTTCGACCCGCATCCCCTGCTGCACACCCTCAAACAGAGTCGGCTGGAAGAAGAAGCCCTTATCCATATCGGCAGCCCGTTCACCACCGACCAACACATTGACGCCTTCATCACGGGCCACGCCGATATAACCAGCGACTTTATCAAGAGCTTTCTGGTTGACCAGCGGACCGACTTCCACCGACTCATCCAGTCCGTAGCCCAACCGAAGGGCTTTTGCTTTGGTGACCAGTGCATCAACCAGCTTCGGCTTAATGCCGTTCTGGACGATCAAACGACTGGTCGCGGTGCAGCGCTGCCCGGTCGTGCCGAACGCACTCCAGTTGATCGCTTCAACGGCAAGGTCGAGGTTAGCATCGTCCATCACAATGATGGCGTTCTTGCCACCCATTTCCAGCGTAACTTTCTTGCCCAGGGCGGCAGCTTTGGTATAAACACCCAGGCCGGTATCGGTCGAGCCGGTAAACGAAATCACACGTACACCGGGATGTTCCACCAGCGCTGAACCCGTTGCACCTGCACCCAACACCAGATTGAGAACACCAGGAGGTATACCAGCGTCTTCAAATACCTTAACAAAAGCCGCCGACGTAGCCGGGACATCCTCGCCCGGTTTCCAGATAACCGCGTTACCTGCGACCAGTGCCGGCAGCATCTTCCAACTTGGCACAGCTATCGGGAAGTTCCAGGGCGTCACCAGACCGATCACACCGACCGAGTCACGCAGCGCCATACCGAACTTGTTGGGCATCTCAACCGGCGCGGTATAGCCCATCAGCCGGCGGCCTTCGCCACCCATGTAGTAGGCCATGTCGATGGCTTCCTGAACATCGCCGCGTGCTTCCGAAATGACCTTACCCATCTCTCTCGTCATCAGACGGGAGATGTCCTCTTTGCGTTCCGTCAACAGACGCGCCGCATCATAGAGAATTTCACCTCTGCGCGGTGCTGGCACCAGACGCCACGATTCATAGGCTTTTTGCGCCGCTGCAACCGCGTCTGCCACATCCTCAGCCGATGATTCCGCCGCATTCCCGATCAATTCCTCGGTCGCTGGATTGTACGAAGGAAATGTCGAACCGGAGCGGGCCGCTACCCACTGTCCACCAATATAGTTATGTATCAAATTGCCCATTTTAATTTCTCTCTGGTTTGAAGCGGTCAGGTGATTATTATAACGCAGGTTGGGCAGTTAACTACGGACAATCCGCACACCGGTCGGGTCCACTCGTGTATGACGCACAACCGCATTGATACCCACTTCCGTATAGGCCGCCTGCATTGTCTCAGCAACACCTGCTGCTATTACTGCCGAATCGCACACGGCACACAGGGTCGGCCCCGCACCGCTGATAACCACCACCAATGCTCCGGCCCGGATGGCCTGTTCACGCACACTCTGAAAATACGGCATCAAATGCGCTCGTGCCGGTTCGATCACCTGATCCATCGCCATCGCTGCCGCCACCGCCGCCAAATCCCCCCGGTAAAGCGCATCGACCAGCAGGGCCACACCGCCCGTTTGATGAACCATCGTAGCCAACGGAATCGATACTGGCAGTACGGCGCGTGCTTCAGCGGTGGGTACTTCGACATCGGGTGTCACCAGCGCCAGGTGCATATCAGCAGGTACCGGTAGCCGTTGTATCTGATCGACGCCGGTAATCAGGGTAATGCCGCCAAACAGACACGGCCCCACATTGTCAGCATGATGGCCGCTCACGAGCGCCTCGCCTTCCAGGCAGGCTGGCAGCAGTTCTTCGCGGGTAAACCGGTTGTCCAGCAGCGCATTGACCGCGAAAACAGCGGCAACGGCACTGGCTGCACTGCTGCCCAGACCGGATGCCAATGGCAGCCCCTTTTTCAGCCATAAGGCAACGCCGCAGTCGGCCATACCAATCTGGTGGAGATACGCCATGACAGCCACCGAGGCCGTGTTCTTATGCGCTTCACGGGGTAATCGCCCACCATCACCTGTGATTTCGACAATTTCGACGCCAGACTGGCTGCGCAGTTCGGCCCGGACCTCGTCGCCGGGTTCCTCAAACGCCAACCCCAATATATCGAATCCGATGCCCATATTGCCCATGCTGGCAGGGGCGTAGGCGCTGGTATTTATCGTCAAAGATGCTATCCTTAGCTTCAGTGCGAAAAAGAGAGTACCCCAATGACGAGCATCCTGCAATGTATGGATTGTGGCACCCGGTATCCCATCGACACCGTGATTTATACCTGCGAAAACTGCGGCGGTTTGCTGGATGTCCAACATGATTTCCCGCCGGTCTCACGGGAACTGTTCGACTCGCGTCTGGGAACCCTTGATATGCCCTATCGCAGCGGGGTGTGGCGCTATAAAGAACTCATCCACCCGGAGATTGACGAAACGTTGATCGTCAGCAAGCCCGAAGGCAACACCAACCTCTACCCGGTGCCGCGCCTGGCACAATGGGCCGGGGTCGAGCGGCTGTATCTCAAGCACGAAGGCGAAAACCCGACCGGGTCATTCAAAGATCGTGGTATGACCGGCGGCCTGACACAGGCGCGGGTACTGGGCATGGAACGTGTGGCATGTGCCAGCACCGGCAACACCTCGGCGGCACTGGCCGCCTATGCCGCGCTGGCGGGCATCCAGAGTGTGATTTTCTTCGAGAACAAAAACATCGCCCTGGGTAAACTCTCACAGGCCATCGCCTACGGTGCCACCGGCATCCAGATCAACGCCGATTTCGACCGCAACCTGGAACTGGTGCGCGAAGTCTCGCAGAAGATGGGCATTTACGTACTGAACTCCATCAACCCCTTCCGCCTGGAAGGCCAGAAAGCCATCATGTTTGAGACCATCCAACAACTCAAATGGCAGGTACCTGATTGGATTGTGGTACCCGGCGGCAACCTGGGCAATTCCTCCGCTTTCGGCAAGGCGCTGGCTGAAATGCACCAGTTGGGCCTGATCGACCGCCTGCCGCGTCTGGCGGTGATCCAGGCTGAAGGGGCCAGCCCGCTTTATCACAGCTACACACCGGACAGCAGTAACGGTTACCGGCGCGGCCAGGACGAACTGATGCCGATGAAAGCCAAGACCATCGCGACCGCCATCAAAATCGGCAACCCGGTCAACTATCCCAAAGCGGTCCGCGCCCTGCGCCTGACCGACGGCGTGGTGGAGACCGTCACCGACCAGGAGATCATGGACGCCAAAGCGCTGATCGACCACCAGGGCATCGGCTGTGAACCGGCGTCGGCCTGCTCACTGGCCGGTACCTACAAACTGGCGCGGAAAGGCGTCATCCAGCCCGGCGATACCGTTGTCGGTATCCTGACCGGGCATCTGCTCAAAGACCCGGACGCCACCATCGGTTACCATAACAACACTCTCGCTCACATTGACGCCGCTTATCCAAACCAGCTTCATCAGGTCGAACCCTCAGTGGAGGCGATCTGCGACATACTGAAAGGACAATGATTCATGGTCAAGGTCGGAGCCAGTGTCGCCATCATGCAGGATGGCTGCATTTTATTGACACAGCGTGAGGACTTTGAAGTGTGGTGCCTGCCCGGCGGAATCAGTGAGCCGGGCGAATCTCTGGCCCAGACCGCCATCCGTGAAGCCTGGGAAGAAACCGGACTGAAGGTTGAAATCAAGCAGTTGATCGGGATCTACTCCCGTGTCGGCAGCCCCGAAGATGTACACGGTGCGTTGTTCCTGGCCCATCCGAACGGCGGTGCGATCAAACCCCAGGTCGAAGAAGTCATCGACATACGCTATTTCTCTCAGGACGAGTTGCCCGATGCCCTGTTCTGGTGGCACCGCCAACAGATTGCCGACGCCTTCAACGGAATCGGCGGTGGCGTCGCCCATGTCGCCCATCTGACCCCCGCGCAGCCAACCGGTTCCCGGCAGGAGCTATACGCACTTCGTGACCAGATGGGTCTCAGCCGTGAAGCATTTTACCGCTACTACTTCGAATCACACGGAACAGACAACCACCATCGGGAAGTCGGACCTGAACCCGCATAATCGGTGTATACTGATATGCAGTAGATCGGAATAAATGCGGAGACGGTGGCATTGAAGCTCAGTGTCATGATGATGAGTGGGGTTGAAGACGGTGCACTCCTGGAGTACGACTCTACTCTGGGCGACGGTGACGTGGTTCCAGACAAATGGACCATCAGCATCGGTCGCCGCGATGAAAACGATATCTGCCTGCGTAACGACACCTACGTCTCGCGCCAGCATGCCAACATCCACTGGAAGAACGATAACTGGTGGCTGGAAGACTGCGATAGCACCAACGGGACATTCGTTGAGAATGGTGAAAACTTCTTTGACGACCACCCTGTTAAGGGGTTTATCCAGATTCAGGTCGGTCAGCTTTTTCGTGTCGGTCGCACATGGCTTCGTATCCAAGAGTGAATTATGTCGGACATCGCACTGAAAGACATCCTCATTAACGCCCGTCAGGAATCGTACCGGATGCGACATTTCTATCTCGGTACGGAACACCTGCTCATTGCCCTGCTCGACATCAAGGGCAGCCTCATCAGCAGCATTATCCAGGAATATGGTCTCACACCGGAATACGTTATTGACGCCATCCGCCGCAAGATCGGCAAGGGCAGCAAACACCGCTTGTGGGCGGGTGTTCCCCAATCACCGCGTGCCGAGGTTGTCCTGAGTATCGCCAATGACCTCGCCCTGGAAAATGGGCGCGACGAGATCAACGAGCGCGATCTGCTTATCGCCCTGCTGGAAGAAAACGACAGTATTCCGATCCGTGTTTTGAGTGCCCTCGGCCTCACCGACATGGGCAAACTGGCTGAGATGGCACGGACCTATACGCTCAATAACGATTCACAACGTCCGTATGTCCGCATTGAATTCGGTCCTGAATTCCAGCCAGAAGACGTTCTCAACCGTGAACAGATGCTCGTCTTGCGGCGTGTCTTTTACGGTTACAATCAGATCCGGGTCGAACGGAGATTGACCGGCGGATTCAGCAACGCGCTGCTGCTCGTCGTCACCCCCTTGCTGCTAGATCAGCGCGAAGATGCCGCTGTTGTCGTAAAGATCAACCAGGTCGATGCTATCCTGGACGAAGCCCAGCGCTATGAGTCACACGTCAAATATAAACTACCGCCGATGACTGCCCGCCTGGAAGACAAACCTGTCGCACCGGATACATCCGATCTGGCCGGTCTCAAGTATACGCTCGTCGCCGGTTCCGACCGGATTCCCAAAGACCTGCGGGCATTCCTGACCGAATGGAGTCCCGAAACCCTGGGAGAGTGGCTCAAAAAAGAACTCTTCCCTGTTTTCGGACGTATCTGGTGGCAGCAAAGCCGCCCTTATCGCTTCCAGATATGGCGCGAATACGACTGGATGCTGCCACCCATTCTGACCCTGGAACGGATCAACGGCAAAAAAGCCCCACCAGAAACCCAGACGATCCGGATGCCCGTTCGCGGTTCCCGCATCCGCGAACTGGAATACGGCGATCCGGTTCAGGTCGAGAATTTCATCGTGCAAAAAGTCTATCCTGAACGCAACGCCATCCAGCTTGCCGCTGGTCAGGGCAACGAAGCAGCGCGTGCCTACAAGATCGAAGTGCGCGGAATCGACCTCACCAGCGACACCTACTACCGGGGCGAAGTAGTCGAAAACATCATGGGCCGCGTATGGCAGACCCGGTCAGAACAGCTTCTCCAGGCAGCCCGCACACTTGAACCAGATTTCGATGTTGAAGCTGAGAAAATCCCGGTAAATCTGCCGCAGTTCGACCGTCTGCCCAACCCCATCTATGCTTATGAGTCCCTGCTCGACAGCTATGTCAATGGTTCACTCTCAACCATTCATGGCGATCTGCACCCCGGCAATATCATGATTGGCCCCAACCAGAGCGCTTTCTTGATCGACTTCGCCGGTACCCGCGAAGGCCATGCGGTGTTCGATTGGGCCAACCTGGAATCCAGTCTGTTAGCCGATGTTGTGATGCCGCAGTACGGTGAGACATGGGAGGAAGCCCGTCAGGTCCTGACAAAAATATATACTTTTAACGGAACCCATCCGATGGTCGCCCACGCCGCCCCATCCACCGACCCCGACATGGGCGCAGTTCGTGCCGTGCGTGAGATTGCCCAATCCTGCCTGCTTGCGCCAGAAAAATGGTCTGAATACCTCATCGCTCTGGCATTTTGTGGGCTGCGAGCGATCACCTGGGACACTATGCCACCCGCAGGTCGCCGCTTACTCTTCCTGGTATCAGCACTGTCCATTCACGAATTACGGACCCGATTCCGTCCGTTTAGCGAGACCGAAACACCCTCACCCGATGAAACAGAAATTAACAACTACAGCTTTTGAGGTATCCGAATCATCTTCAAAGATAATGCGGGTATGTTTTGCCCACGTCAGTATGGATCGAGGTAGGATGTATGGTGGCAATTAAATCAGGTCTGGCGATATTGCTGTTTGTTCTTAGCTGGCCTCTAACAACACAGGAGATCACCATCATCAACGAAGATGAGGGAGGGCCGGTTATCATCACCGGTGAGGTCAGCTACACCAACCCCTTCTTCACGACCGGCGTGGCCGAACCACTCATCATTCTGGAAGATCAAGCTGGTTTCATCGACCGGAACGAATACTTCCTGATGCCGCAAGAATCACAGACCATCGGCCAGATCACATCAGATTTTTACACCTCACCGTTTAGCTACAGCCTATCGCTGCCGATTGAACCACGCGGCAGTCTGCGCGATGTCGATAATGATGGCATCGAAAGTGCCGGCGTGATGGTATTCGCGGTCGCCTACTGGAAAAACACCTGGGGAGACCCCTTTCTTGAGGAGCGCGACCTTTTCGGCGGCGGTTGGTCAACCGCTTACGCATCCACCCGCACCAGCACTCACCCTGATGCCCTGCGTGAGATCATCGGTGGCAGGCTGCTGGTCTACGCGCCAGACGACAAACAGCGCTTTCCCGTCAGCTTCGGCGAGGATGGTCTGCTGTTTACCGCAGACGATCCCGTCGCACAAATCCCTCGGGGCTACACCACCGTTAATCTGGATACCGATCCATTTACCTTCGACCGATCACGGCGGCAGACCATTGACCTAAACGAACCGGGCCAGGTCGCGCTGGTCGATTTCAGCGATTTGAGCTTCACCGATGCATTCGACCAGATGGTCGAGAAATTCCGCACGGAATACGCCTTCACCGAGTACAAAAACCTGGATTGGGACGCACTGCATACCGAGTTTCACCCACGCTTCGAGGAAGCTGAACGCCGCAGAAGCGACGATCTGTACTATAATGCGCTGCGCGAGTTCTTGTGGCGAATCCCTGATGGGCATGTCAGTTTGCGACCGTTCACGCCCTTTGTCCAGCGCTTCCAATTCGATGTCGCACGCGGCATCGGGATCGCCATCCACGAAACAGACAACGGACAGGCACTTGTCACCTATCTGGTCGAGGACAGTCCGGCGCAGCGAACCGGTCTCAAACTCGGCACCGAGATCATCGCGGTGGATGATATACCTATCACGGACTATATCGGCCAGCAGCAGCCCTGGACACAGCCGTTCAGTACCCCGCACAATCTGCGCCTGGAACAGCAGCGCTACGCCACCCGCTTCCCGGCAGATGACACATCTGTTGTGATTACGTATCGCAATCCCGGCGAATCAGACACCACAACGGTCACACTGCCGACCATTGGTGAAGTCGAAAGCTTCAACAACACCAGCATATCCGGCAACCTGACCGGCTTCGAGCTTCCGGTGGAGTTTGAAATTCTACCCAGCGGCTATGCTTATGTCAGCATCTATTCCTTCTTTGACAACTCCCTGCTGACCATCCAACTATGGGAGCGGATGATTGACCAGATAAAAGAAGCCGGTGTCTCCCGCATCATCATCGACATGCGCCAGAATGGCGGTGGTTTCGGTTTTCTGGCCGATCAAATGGCGGCTTACTTCTTCGATGAGGAACAAGTTGTCGGCCAGCGTGGACGCTACAACGAAGACCTGGGCGACTTCCTGTTCGATGAGCGCGGCCAGCAGCGCCTCTATCCCCCTCGCGATGAGCTTCAATACGACGGTTCGGTGGCGGTGCTCGTCGGCCCAAGCTGCGCCAGCGCCTGTGAGCGCTTTGCCTACAACATGACAATAGACGACCGCGCTGAGATTGTCGGTTTCTATCCGACGGCGGGGCTGGGCGGCGGTGTTAATGACTTTCTCATGCCACGCGGGATGACCATCCGCTTCACGGTGACCCGATCCGTCGACAACGATGGCAACATCCATATCGAGGGCCAGGGTGTCACACCGACCATCCGGGTGCCGATCAATGAGGAAACACTCTTTAGCGCTGGCGATCCTGTTCTGGAATATGCTATTGATTCACTTGATGGCAGATAAGCCTGTTCTGCCGTATAATCAGGTACACGGTAAACAACTGTGTCCTGATTAAAATGCGACGGTCTTTATGATTCAACCACTTACAGAGCCAGGAATTATGAACATTCAAGTAGAAAAAGTGGGTAAAGTAACTGTAATTGAACTGGATGGTGAACTGGACTCTAACACGTCGCCCATCGTTCAGGAGCAGATTCTGTCCCTCGCGGAAAAGAACAGTCGCCTCCTCCTGGATATGACAAACGTCACTTATATGTCGAGTGCCGGGTTGCGTACTCTGCTGGTTCTCTACCGGTATCTTACAGAAAACACCGGCAAGATTGTGCTGGCCGGACTCAACGACGACATACGCGACATCATGTCGATCACAGGATTTCTTGATTTCTTCTCCACCGTCAATGACCGCCACGAAGCACTCAAAGTTCTCCGGTAAATCTCTATGCAAATGCGAATTGATACGGACCCAACACACAGCTACGGTGGGTTTCGGATGCGTATGGGGCATCCGCTCCCATTCGGGGCGTCGATAGCGCCAGAAGGTGTTAACTTCTCGGTGTTCTCGCGTCATGCTACCGCTTGCACACTTGTGTTGTATGAAAAAGGCCGGCCCAATCCCATTGGCGAGATTCCCTTCCCACCTGAATTCCGGGTCGGTAATGTATTTGCCATGAAGGTCTTTGACCTCAATCCGGAAGAGATTGAATACGGTTTTCGCCTGGACGGTCCTTATGTCCCGCACGAAGGCCATCGTTTCGATCCGGAAAAGGTTGTGCTGGACCCCTATGCTCAGTCCATTGGTGGGCGCGAAATCTGGGGCGAAGAAGCGGACACCCGCTGGCAGTACCAGCACCGCGCCCAACTGGTACCGAGCGATTACGAATGGGACAATGACCGCCAGCTTGAAATCCCGATAGAAGACCTGGTGATCTACGAGATGCATGTGCGCGGCTTCACCCGCCACCCATCTTCAGGCGTCAAACATCCGGGGGTCTTCGCCGCCATCCGAGAGAAAATCCCACACCTCAAGGAACTGGGCGTCAACTGCATCGAACTCATGCCCATATTTGAATTCGATGAACTGGAGTATGGCGGCACCAATCCCATCACCGGTGAACGCCTGTACAATTATTGGGGCTACAGCACCATCGGATTCTTTGCGCCCAAAGCCGGTTACGCCGCAACCGGCGGCCTGGGGATGCAGGTCGATGAGTTCAAGGCGCTCATCAAAGACCTGCACCGGTATGGCATTGAGATTATTCTCGATGTGGTCTTCAACCACACCGCAGAAGGCAACGAACTCGGCCCGACCATCTCGTTTCGCGGGATCGACAACAAAACCTACTACATGCTTTCGCCCGATGGCCGCTATCTCAACTTCAGTGGCACTGGCAACACCATGAACTGCAACAACCCTGTCGTTCGTAACATGGTGGTGGATTCGCTGCGCTACTGGGTGGCCGAGTATCACATTGACGGCTTCCGTTTTGATCTCGCATCCATTCTCGGTCGAGATCAGGATGGCTATCCCCTGGCGAATCCGCCGCTCATCGAAGCACTCGCCCACGATCCGATTCTGGCGAACTGCAAACTTATCGCGGAAGCCTGGGATGCCGGCGGGCTGTATCAGGTTGGCAGCTTCCCGGCGTATGGTCGGTGGGCGGAGTGGAACGGCAAGTATCGGGATGACATGCGACACTGGCTCAAAGGTGATGCCGGTTTTGCGTGGCGGGCCGCCGAGCGCTTGCAGGGGTCGCCCGATCTCTATGCAGATCGTGGTGCAGGAGCGTCGGTCAATTTCATCACGGCTCACGATGGTTTCACCCTGATGGACCTGTACTCTTACAACGAGAAACACAACTACGCCAACGGCGAAGACAATCGTGATGGTCACAATGAGAACTATAGCTGGAACTGTGGCGAAGAAGGGCCATCCGAAAACCCTTATGTCAATCAGCTTCGCCGCAAGCTCATCAAGAACGCTGTCGCTCTGCTGATGGTCAGCCGCGGTGTCCCCATGATGTTGATGGGTGATGAAGTGGGCCGCAGCCAGCGCGGCAATAACAACGCCTACTGCCACGACAACGAACTGACATGGCTCGACTGGCGCTTATTCGAGACCAACCACGACATCTTCACCTTTTTCAAGTGGTGCATTGCCTTCCGGCACGCCCATCCCGTGCTGCGCAGTCGCGATCACTTCCACTACGAAGATCGTGTCGGCAGCGGCTACACCGACATCTCGTGGCATGGTACCCGCGCATGGCACCCCAACTGGGATCATGACGCGCACACGTTGGCGTTTATGCTCGATGGCGAACACGCAGTCATGGACGATTTCATCTATGTGGCGATGAACATGCACTGGGAAGATCACGTATTCGAGGTACCTGGTCTGCCGGAGGGGATGCGCTGGCACCAGTTCGTCAACACCGGCGACCATATTCCAAAGAAGATTTACGAACCCGGCAGCGAACCCGTACTTGACGATCAATACCGGCTCGTCATGGGGTCGCGGTCGGTGGCTGTCCTGGTTGGGCGATAGAGGCCGGGAGTGCGCCTCCCGGCCTCGGTATTCTTACGCTCCGGTGTGTTCGAGCAAGCTCTGACCGGTCATCTCTTCAGGTTGCTCTAAACCCATCAATTCCAGAATCGTCGGTGCCACATCCGCCAGAATACCCCGTGTCACCTGCCCGTGATACTCGTGACCGATGACAAACAGATGCACTGGCCCGACCGTATGGTAGGTGTGCGATTCGCTCGTATATTCGTTAATCATGCGCTCGCAGTTGCCATGATCGGCGGTGACGATGGCGACGCCCCCCTTTTCCAGCACCTTGTCCACCAGCTTACCCGCGCACTCATCCACAACCGAAACTGCTTTAATGGCCGCTTCCAACGAGCCGGTATGGCCGACCATATCCGGGTTAGCAAAATTGATGAGCAGGAAGTCATCGTCATGCGTGTCCAGCCGTTCCAGGGTGGCCTCGGTCAGCGGATAGGCGCTCATCTCCGGTTTGTGATCGTAAGTCGGTACATCTTTCGGTGACGGGATAATCTGGCGGTCCTCACCCTCAAATGGCTCCTCACGCCGACCGTTGAAAAAGAAGGTCACATGTGGGTACTTTTCGGTCTCTGCCGAATGGTACTGCTTCAATCCGGCCTTGCTAATAACCTCAGCCAGAGTGTTGGTCGGTTGCTGCTTGGGAAACAACACAGTCACCGGCAGATCATCAATGTAATTGGTGAATGTGATGATGGTCAGATCGTCAATCGGTGCAAAGTGATCGGCACCCTCAAAGTTCTGCCACGCAAACGCCTGTGATAGCTGGCGCATACGGTCGGCACGAAAATTGTAGAAGATCAGCAGGTCGCCCGGTTCGACCTTCATGGTATCATCATCGCCCACAACTGTCGGGATAATGAATTCGTCAGTCACATCTCTGTCATATGACTGCTGGATCGCCTCGGCAGCCGTCGCCGCTTTTTCCCCCTGGCGACTGACCATCGCATCGAAGGCTTTCTGGGTCCGCTCCCAGCGCTTATCACGATCCATCGCATAGTAGCGTCCACTGACGGTGGCGATTTCACCATGTCCGTCTGCCGCAACCCTGTCAGTCACCTGTTCCAGGAAACCGATCCCGCTGGTCGTGGGGGTGTCGCGGCCATCGGTGATCACATGGATGATGGTGCGGACATCGTGGACTTTGGTGATGTCCATCAAGGCCATCAGATGCCCGACATGGCTGTGAACGCCGCCCGGCCCCAACAGACCAATCAGATGCGCCTTTTTGCCATTCTGTTTGGCCTTGTCGAGTGCTTCAACCAACCCCGGATTCTTCGTCAGTGAACCGTCATTGATGGCGTTATCAATACGGGTGATGTCCTGATAGACAATCCGACCGGCACCCAGATTCATGTGTCCGACTTCGGAGTTGCCCATCTGGCCGGGGACCAGCCCAACATGCTCGCCAAATGTGTCCACAATCGACACTTCATATTCCTGCTTCCAGCGGTCGTAATTGGGGGTATGCGCCTGGGCGACCGCGTTGCCATGTTCCTTGTAGCGTATGCCCCATCCATCCAGGATTATCAGCATAACGGGTTTAGCCATGTGATATTCGCTCCTCTTGATTGGTGGTGTACGCTATGTGTTGTAGCACAAGTCTACGTTGACCACCACCACAATCTCTGACATACTCCTGTATTATGGATAAACAATTACAACCCCTGGCTGATCGCATCCGACCGCAAAACCTGGATGAGTTCGTTGGGCAGTCGCATCTCGTCGCACCGGGTAAACCGATCTATCAAGCGATCCAGACAGGCAACATCCCGTCTATGATCTTCTGGGGGCCGCCGGGAGTCGGCAAGACAACCCTGGCCCGCATCATCGCCAATCACACCGGGATGCACTTTGTCACCCTGTCGGCGGTCTCCGCCAGCAAGGACGATGTACGCAAGGTCGTCAACAAAGCCAGACCCGTCGGCACACCGATGGAACAATTGCTGGTCAGTGACGAAAGCGATCCCGGTACGATCCTGTTCCTGGACGAGATTCACCGCTTCAACAAGGCGCAGCAAGATTTTCTGCTCCCCTATGTCGAAGATGGCACCATTGTCTTAATCGGCGCAACCACCGAAAACCCCAGTTTTGAGGTCATATCAGCGCTGCTCTCGCGCAGTCAGGTGTTCGTCCTGGAAGCGCTCAACGAAGATGAAACCGGCCAGATCGTCCAGCGAGGTGCGGACGCACTCGGTATCACAGTCAACTTGGACGCCGCAGATTATCTCATCGCCTACGCCAACGGTGACGGGCGGCACGCGCTGAATCTGCTGGAAACCGCCAGCCGTCTCTACGCATCAGCAGCGATTACGGTCGATCAACTCAAGGACGCGCTGCAATCCAAACACCTGCGCTACGACAAAGCCGACGACGAACATTACGATACCATCAGCGCTTATATCAAGAGTATGCGGGCCAGCGACGTTGATGCCGCGCTATATTATCTGGCGAGGATGGTGGCCGCTGGCGAGGACCCGAAGTTTATCGCCCGGCGCATGGTCATCTTCGCCAGCGAGGACATCGGCATGGCCCAACCAACCGCTCTGGTGGTCGCCAACGAGGTCTTTCGCGCTGTGGAAACCATCGGCTACCCGGAATGTCAGATCAATCTGGCACATGGAACCGTCTATCTCGCCAGCGCCAGCAAGGACCGCATGGCTTACGAGGCATTTTTCGCTGCATTGGAAGATGTGAACCAGCATGGCAATCTACCCATTCCGCTGCAAATCCGCAACGCACCCACCCAGTTGATGCACGAACTCGGCTATGGTCAGGGTTATAATGCCTACACAAGCGAAAGTCTGCTGCCGGAAAAGCTCAAGAAACGCCGGTACTACAACAGGAGCGACCGCCGTTGATCCCTGCACCCTGGACACTCACCGGAGAGGGTTTCATTCTCCTGTACCGCTTCCCCCGCGATTTCGCCGGTATCCAGTCCGGCGGGTTGGGAACGGTTATGCTGGTCGATTACGCAACCTCTCCCGTCGGTCCCTATCGAGAACTGCTGCTCATCCCCGGCCATACTGGCAGGGGCTATACCATCACACACATCTTCGTTTCAACCATGGAAAGTGTGGTCAATGGACGCCATAACTGGGCTATTCCCAAAGAGCAAGCCGACTTCGATGTCATCGCCATCGGGGAACGCACCCGGCGCTGGCACATCACAGCCGAGAACACCGAGATCGACTTGACCCTGACCCGCATCAGCCCACATATCCCGATCAACACGCGCTGGTCGCCCGTTCAGCCGGCGCTGATTCAGGACAATCGGCTGAAAACATCGCCCCATGGCAGCGGCAAAGTCGCGCTGGCTCGTCTGGATCGAGCATCCGTATCCGGTTGGCCGAATTTCAGCATCCATAACCCGCTGGTTGCCCTTGAGAGTCGCGACTTCCAGTTGATCTTTCCGCCAGCAGTCAATGTCACATCCGATGGAACTTGAGGGAAAGCGGGTCGTCCTGACGGGCGCAGCCTCGGGCATTGGTAAAGCGCTGCTACAACGCCTGACGCGCAAACACTGCCAGATTGTCGCTGCGGACATTCAACCACTTGACATATCTGATGCGCCGTCTGTCCATCCATTCACCGGCGATATGGGCAACCCGGCGGCAGTGGATCGCCTGTTTGACGAGGCATACCGTCTGATGAACAGCATTGACATCTTCATCGCCAACGCCGGTTTCGCCTATTACGGACACGTCGGTGAACCAGATTGGGATCGGATTGAAGCCATTTACCGGGTCAACGTCTTCTCGCCGCTCTATGCTGCACAGAAAATGGCACAGGTCGATCACCCGTATACCGTTGTTATGACAGCTTCAGCGATGGCTTTTCTCGGACTGCCCGGTTATGCCATCTACGGCAGCACCAAGGCTGCCTTGCATCGTTTTGCTGACGCTTACCGCTACGAAATGCCACCGCAGGGTCGCCTGATGCTGGTCTATCCCATCTCTACCCGATCCGCGTTCTTTGAACACACTGGCGCATCACCGCTAATCCCCTCACAAACGCCAGATTATGTCGCCAGACGGATTGTCGCCGGTCTTGAGAAAAATCGGACAGCGGTACACCCCTCTCCTGGATTTCAGATGCACCGTCTCACCAGCCGTTTCACCACACTGTTCGACAGGCTGTATCAGCGGTATGCCGCCCAAGAATTAAGAAAGTCCTCTCTAGCAAAACATTGAACCCATGTTAGACTGTAGCTGAATTGACGAACGGAGTGTACTTTGTCCCGAATTCTGCGTATTGCCTGGGATCGTTTTAATCTGATTGCATTGATTATCGGTGATGTTCAGGGACGTGTCATCGTCGTAACCTTTTATTTTACGATTCTGATGCCGTTTGCGTTGATTGCGCGGTTCGCAACTGACCCGTTGCATGTCAAACATGGCACAACACCGTCCTGGAACAAACGGCCCGCAGTACCCACCGACATCGACTCGGCCCGCCAGCAGGGATAGAACCATGTATATTCTCGGCATATCCTGCTTCTACCACGACTCCGCCGCAGCCTTGATCCAGGACGGTCAACTGGTTGCTGCTGCGATGGAAGAACGCTTCTCGCGCAAAAAACACGATAACGGCTTCCCGGAACAGGCCGTTGAGTTTTGCCTCAAGCAGGCAGGCATCCAGGGTGAGGACCTGGATTACGTTGTGTTCTATGAAAAGCCGCTGGTCAAATTTGAGCGCATTCTGCTGACCACCCTGAACACGTTTCCCAGATCATCGGGCGTATGGCGCGAAGCCATTCTGACCTGGCTGAAAGAAAAACTGTGGATCAAGAACATCATCCAGAACAAGGTCGGCATTGATTACGACCAAATTCTGTTCTGCGATCATCACATGAGCCATGCCGCCAGTTCATTTTTCGCCAGCCCTTTCAAAGAAGCGGCGGTGCTGACCGTTGATGGTGTTGGTGAGTGGACCACAACAACGCTCGGTTGGGCGACCAGCCGTTGGGAAGGCGATAGCGAAGGCGAAAACGCTGTGCATCTACTGCATGAACAGCGCTTCCCTCATTCGCTGGGCCTGCTCTATTCGGCCTTCACCGCCTATCTCGGCTTCCGCGTCAACAATGGCGAATATAAGGTCATGGGCATGTCGCCATATGGTGAACCGCGCTACCTGGATAAGATCGAGAAGTTGTTCGCCTACTCACCACATGACGGCAGCTTCCATCTCAATATGGATTACTTCAGCTTTCACTACTCGTCCACCCAGAGCTATAACCAGCGCTTTATCGACCTGTTCGGTCCGCCACGCACCCATGACGCCGATTTCTTCACAAAGGCGACCAACCCTGAGCGATCTGCTGAAAAAGCCGTGATGGAACAAAACCAGCATTATGCCGACATCGCCGCGTCTATCCAGCGCATGACCGAAGACACATTGATTAATATCGCCAACTATCTCCACCACGAGACCGGCCAGAGTAAATTGGTCATGGCGGGGGGCGTTGCACTCAACACCAAAGCCAATTATCGGGTCCTCAGTGAGACACCCTTTGACGAAATCTACATCCAACCGGCTGCCGGTGACGACGGCGGAGCACTGGGCGCGGCCCTATGGGCATACCACGTTGTACTGGGAAAACCGCGCAACTGGCACCTACCCCACGCATACTGGGGTCAGGAATTCAGTACAGCCGAGTGCAAAGCCTTTCTTGATGAACGAGGGATCAAGTACGAGTCGTTCGATGACCAGGACGACAAAATGCTCGACGTTCTGGCTGAGGAGATGACACAGCAAAATGTCATCGGCCTGTTCCAGGGCCGGTTTGAGTGGGGGCCGCGAGCATTGGGCAATCGAAGTATCCTGGCCGATCCACGCAGTGAAGAGATGAAAGAAATCGTCAACACTAAGATCAAATTTCGCGAGCCGTTCCGCCCATTTGCGCCGGTCATACTTCAGGATCGGGCAGCGGAATACTTCGATTACGAAGGCGTGGAAAGGCATGAAGCGCCGCGCTACATGCTCATGGTCAGTCCGGTAAAGCCTGACAAACAGGACAAAATCGCCGCCGTATCCCACATGGGAACCGGTCGTTTACAGGCCATCGACCGCGAGACCAACCCGCGCTATTATGGCATCGTCGAGCGTTTCGGTCAGATAACCGGCATCCCGGTTGTATTGAACACATCATTTAACCTGCGCGGTGAACCGATTGTCACGTCGCCAGGCGATGCCTACAACACGTTTCGCAACAGCGACATTGACCTGCTGGCCCTGGGGCCGTTTCTTGTTCGCAAATAGCCACATAGAGGTTGTCCATGCGTGATGTTTTTGCCCGAATGGGTGTATTGGGAGAACTACTGGGCTTTCTATGGAAGCGTAAACTCTACTGGCTGATCCCGATGATCCTGACGTTGTTTATCTTCGCCATTCTGATTATCCTCGGTAACGCTGGTGGTGCTGCGCCGTTCATCTACACGCTGTTCTGATGGACGAGACGACACAACAAGTCATCCTGATCTGTCTGGTGTTTGCGGTCGTTTTCGGCCCGCTGGCCGCACGGAGTTCCAACCGCCGTGCCACAATTTACGGCGGACTAATCGCCCAGATATTTCACTTCATCGGCGCTGCCGCTCTGGTGAGTGTGCTGCCTGCTGTTATCGCAGGTTTAGTGCTGGGAGGCGGCTTCCGGGCAGGGGTCCCGGTCGCCGTTGGTCTGCTCGTCATCAGCCTGTCATCGCTGGTCGTTTTTGCCATATTTGAGCAACCAACCCTGAACGCCGTTGAAGCGCAAAAAGGCGATGATCAGGGCTGGACCGAAGAGGATGCCCGCAGTTCCGGCCTTTAGGCCGCCTGCTGCTCCTCTTCCAACACTTCCGCATCATCTATCGTACTGCGCAGACGCGATCCCTGGAGGATAATACGCACAGATCGATCATAGGTGACGTAGTTCCATATCCAACTGACCATCACACTGATCCGGTTACGGAAGCCCAACAACCAGACGACGTGGAGGATCAGCCAGGTCGCCCAGGCGAAATAGCCGGTTAACTGGACCTTGTAGAACGGCCACGCAACCGCCCGCCGGCGACCAATCGTCGCCATGAGACCACGATCCCGGTACTTGAAGGTCTCTTCGGCTTCGTCGTGGATGCGATGCATGATGTTCCGGGCCGCCAGACGCCCCTGCTGCTGCGCAACCGGAATCACCTGCGGATAGGGATTGCCCTCTTCGTTTTCCAGGTAGGCCAGATCACCGACCACAAAAACGTTATCGTGTCCAATAAGCTGCATGGTCGGTTCAACTGGCGCACGTCCGCCGCGTTGCAGCTCAACATCCAGCCAATCAACAATTGGTGCAGCTTTCACACCTGCAGCCCAGACCAGGGTATGTGTGCGAATGACTTCACCACTGGCAAGCTTGACAAAATCTGGACCGACATCGGTTACCATCTGTCCCAGGATAACCTCAACACCCAGAGACTCAAGCTGTTCCCGTGCCGACTCCTGAAGTTTCGGCGTATACGGTGCCAGCAGATGATCCAATGCCTCGACCAACACCACACGCGCATGCAGTGGCTCAACGAATTCTCGCATCAGCACATGGTTGTACAGTTCGTAAAGCGCACCGGCTGTTTCCAAACCGGTCGGGCCGCCACCGACGACGACCAGAGTCAACATGGCTTCGCGTGTATCCGGGTCTTCGGCCCAGGCGGCTTTCTCAAACAACTTGAGAATATGGTTACGCAGATTGACCGAATCGTGCAGGTCTTTCAGGCCATAGGCATACCGCTCAAGCTGCTTGTTACCAAAGTAATTGGTCACTGTTCCCGTCGCAACTATCAGATAATCATAGTGTTCCTGTCGGCACTTACCGTTCACACGGACATGGACTTCATTTGCGTCCTCATCAATGTCCTGCACCTCACCCAGCATGAAGCGAACGTTATTAGCTTTGCCGAAAATACCCCGTATAGGATAAGCGATCTCACTTGGATCAAGCGCACAGGTGGCTACCTGATAGAGGAGCGGCGTGAAGGTGTGGTAATTGTTCCGATCGATGAGTAAAATATCGACTGGCTGATTAGAGAGTTCGCGGGCCGTGTACAATCCGCCGAAACCAGCACCGATTATGATGACACGGGGTCTTGATTGCTCGCTCATGGGTAACCTCCTTGAGATCGATTTGTGAACGGTATCACAACCAGCCTCAGTCTGTCATATTTTACAATGCCATGTAAAGCGATATGGACAAACGTTCACCGGTTTTTTAGCTCATACATCTTCATCATTAAGCTGCAAAGGATCAAACATGCCGAGAGTTCTTATTAGTGTCTACGACAAAACAGGAATCACAGAATTTGCCGCCGCCCTCGTTGAACTCGGCTGGGACATCGTTGCCAGCGGTGGCACGGGAAAAGCGCTTGAAGATGCCGGTTTACCTGTAACGCCGGTCGAGCAGCTTACGCAGGTACCAGAAATGCTCGGTGGGCGGGTGAAAACCCTGCACCCGGCCATCCACGCCGGTATCCTGGCCCGCAACACCGAGGCCGACATGCAAGACCTGACCCGTCTCGGCTATGCACCCATTAAACTGGTCATCTGCAACCTGTATCCTTTTCAGGAGACCATCAGCAAAGTCAAAGCCACACTGCAAGATGCCATCGAACACATCGACATTGGCGGCGTTACCCTGGTCCGGGCAGCGGCCAAGAATTTCTTCAACACGGGTGTAGTGGTCGATCCAGAGGACTACAACCGGGTGCTGGCATCGCTCAAGGGCAACGGCGAGATCGAACTGGCCCTGCGACGCGATCTGGCGGTCAAGGCATTTGCATATACCCGCGACTACGACACAGCCATCCATGCCTATCTGTCACGCGGATCGACCACCAGCATGCCGGCTGTTGTGGACGAACTGCCATCACAGCTTTCGCTCGGTGTGCGCAAAGTTGAAAGCCTGCGCTACGGTGAGAACCCTCACCAGGAGGCCGCTTATTACAGCCGTCAGGCGACCGATGGCCCACTCGGCGGTGTGCTGCTGAGCGGCAAACAATTGTCCTATAACAACATCCTCGATATAGACGCGGCGTGGCGGGCGACGAGCAGCTACAGCGATCCAACTGTCGTCATCGTCAAGCATCTGACCCCCACCGGCATCGCCAGCGCCGATACCATCACCGCCGCCTATCCCGCTGCGCTGGCTTCTGATCCGGTCTCAGCATTTGGTGGCGTGATCGCGGTCAACCGCACTATCGACACCGATTTCGTAGACGCGCTCGGCAGTCTGTTCATCGAAGCCATCGCCGCACCCAACTTCAGCGAGGAAGCCCAGGAAATCCTGGCGAAGAAGCGCAAAAACTGCCGCCTGCTCCGGCTGACCGTGCCGCACGACGGCTCGGAGCTTGAAGTCCGCAGCATTCATCGCGGCATCCTCATCCAGCGCCCGGATATGGGCGATCCCGAAGGCACCACGCTGCGCACCGTCAGCGAGCGTGCACCCTCCCCGGACGAGTTACAGGCGCTTCACTTCGCCTGGAAAGCGGTTCAGCATGTAAAATCCAACGCGATTGTGCTGGCCGTGCCGGGTGCAACCGTCGGGATCGGTGGCGGACTGCCCAGCCGAGTTGATGCGGCCAAACTCGCGGTCGAGAAAGCCGGTAAGCGTGCGAAAGGATCGGTGATGGCGTCGGACGCTTTCTTCCCCTTCGCAGATGGCGTAGGAGTCGCTGCTGCTGCCAGCGTAACCGCCATCATCCAACCGGGCGGTTCCATCCGCGACCAGGAAGTAATCGACGCAGCCAACAAGGCCGGCATCGCCATGGTCGTCACCGGCACCCGCCATTTCCGCCATTAGATTCTTAGGGGCGTAGTTTTAGAAAAGTCTTGCCAGACCGGCACGACTTCTGTATAATGCGAGCATCACATTGCCACCGTAGCTCAGCTGGCAGAGCATACGCTTCGTAAGCGTGAGGTCATGGGTTCGAATCCCATTGGTGGCTAACTTGCCCGCATAACAGCGGGCATTGTTTTTTCTGACCAAGGAGCACTTCATGAGCGCAGACGGCCCGTCGCATCCCATTACCCTTGCCGTCGCCGGTGGCACTGGTTCCGGAAAAACGACGATCTCCAACGCCCTTCTGGAGCGCATCGGTCACAACCGGATCGCTTATGTCCCCCAGGATGCTTATTACAAAGACCTGAGTCATCTACCGCCCGCACAGCGAGCTACCATCAATTTCGATCATCCGAACGCACTTGATACTGCGCTGCTCACCGATCACATCCGCCAGCTTCAGCAGTGGCAGCATGCCGAAATACCGATTTATGACTTCACCCGGCACCAACGCACAACGGCCACACAACCGATGAAACCGCAGCCGATCATTCTGGTTGAAGGCATCCTGATTCTGGCCGAAAGCAATCTGCGCGATCTGTTTGACATCAAGATTTTTGTGGATACCGATGCCGACCTGCGCTTCATCCGCCGCCTAAAGCGTGACATTGCCGAACGAGGACGCACCATGGAGTCGGTCATCAATCAGTATTTGATGACGGTGCGCCCCATGCACCAGGAGTTTGTTGAGCCGAGCCGCCGCTATGCCGATGTCATCATCCCCGAAGGCGGATTCAACACCGTTGCTATTGATATGGTCGCCGACCGCATTCGAAGCATGTTGGTCGGGGGGGATTGACGCTCGCTTTTTGCGCATGCTATACTCGCCGCGAGAGTTTTCCCTCTCGTCCTCCCGGACGGGAGGGATTTTCTTGAGAAGGCTAGGTGTTTATGACATCCATTGCGATCAGCAATGACACATCAGCATTTTACGATGCTATCGCGGAATACTACCGCTACTTCTATCGAGATTGGGAAATTCAGTTAGAGCGCGAAGGTCTCAGCCTGCGGGCCATCTTCCGGCGCAAGGGCGTCGAGCGCGTCCTCGATGCCTCTTGCGGTGCCGGGACTCAGGCCGTCTCGCTCGCCAATCTCGGCTTTGAGGTCGTGGCTGCCGATCCCAGCGCCGGTATGCTGCGCAAAGCTCAGGAAACCGCCGAACGATTTGACGTTACCGAACGCCTTTCTTTTGTCGCCAGCGACTTTTTAAGCCTGCCACAACATGTCGAAGGTCCGTTCGACGCGATTGTCAGCAAGGGCAACGCCCTTCCGCATCTGCTGCTCGATTCCGAAATCGAGACTGCCATCGGCATTTTCTTCGATCTTTTACGTCCGGGCGGCATGCTGGTGATCGGGATGCGTGATTTTGGTCCCTTCATGGAGGAGCGTCCCCGCTTCATCCCCGGTTTTCTGAACAGCGATGACGATGCCTCCGAATTCATCACCTTCGATGTCTGGGAATGGGAGGAAGGGCCGCCGGTCATCGCCACACAGAACCTCTACATTGTCACCGGAAAAGACGATGATTACCGCGCCATCAAGCGACAGGTCACCTATCGACCACTCTCAACCGATGAAGTCAAGGTGGTCCTGCTCGAAGTTGGCTTTGAAGAACCGACCGACCAGGCCGACCGCACCGAACGGGTGCTGGTGGCACGTAAACCACTAGGTGCATAAGCTCATGTCCACAGAAATGCCCAAAAACTTTGACTTCGCTGAGGCCGAAGGCCGCCTCTATGAGTGGTGGGAGGAAAACGGCTGGTTCAAACCAGAGGTCGCTCCCCCAAACGCTGAACCCTTCACCATCAGCATGCCGCCGCCCAACGTCACTGGTGCGCTCCATGTCGGCCACGCACTGTTTACCACTATCGAAGACCTGATGATCCGCTACGAGCGGATGCGCGGCAAAGCCGCTCTATGGGTTCCCGGCACTGACCACGCCGGAATCGCCACCCAGCTTCAGGTTGAGAAGATGCTGCTGGACGAAGGCACCAGCCGTGAGGAAATCGGGCGCGATGCCTTCCTGGACCGCACCTGGCAGTGGAAAAACCAGTATGGTGGTCGTATCCAGCAGCAGTTGCGCCGTCTAGGGACAAGCTGCGATTGGTCCCGCGAGCGCTTCACCCTGGACGAGGGCCTATCGAACGCCGTCCAGGAGGTGTTCATCCAGCTTTACCAGCAGGGTCTGATCTATCGTGGGCCGCGTCTGGTTAACTGGTCACCAGGACTGCAAACCGCCGTCTCCGATCTGGAAGTTGAGCGCGAAGAAGAGGACGGCAAGCTGTACTACTTCAACTACCCGGTTGAAGGCGATCAACAGATTCCAGTCGCAACCACCCGCCCGGAGACCATACTCGGCGATACAGCGGTCTGCGTCCATCCAGAAGACGAACGCTACCAGCACCTCATCGGTAAAAAAGCACGGGTCCCCATGCTCGACCGCGAGATTCCCATCATCGCCGATGAGTATGTGGACCGGGAGTTTGGTACCGGCGCACTCAAGATCACACCCGGCCATGACTTCAACGACTACGAAATCGGCCAGCTCCACGATCTGCCCATCATCAATGTGATGACGCGCAAAGCCACCATGAACGAAAACGCTGGCGCTTATGCCGGAATGGACCGTTTCGCCTGCCGCAAGCAACTTTGGGCCGATATGCAAGCGGCTGGCATGACGATCAAAGTCCAGGACCATCGCCATGTGGTCCCGCGCAGTCAGCGCGGCGGCGAGGTGGTCGAACCGCTGGTCAGTACGCAGTGGTTTCTCAAAATTCAGCCATTGGCGGACAAAGCCATGAACGCGGTTCGTAATGGCGATATCACCATCGTGCCAGAACGCTTCGAGAAAATTTATTTCCGCTGGCTCGAAAACATCCAGGACTGGTGTATCAGCCGGCAACTCTGGTGGGGGCATCGCATCCCGGCGTGGTATCGCGGTGACGAGGTTTATGTAGGCCGCGAAGCGCCGGATGGTGACGATTGGCAAGAAGAAACCGACGTGCTGGATACCTGGTTCAGCAGCGGACTCTGGCCCTTCAGCACATTGGGCTGGCCGGAAAGCACCCCCGATTTTCAGCGCTTCTATCCGACTCAGGTGATGGAAACGGGCTACGATATTATCTTCTTCTGGGTGGCCCGCATGATTATGCTCGGCCTCTGGTTTACCGATAAGGCACCATTCCATACCGTCTATCTGCACGGACTTGTCCGCGATGCGCAGGGACGCAAGATCAGCAAGACGCTGGGCAACACCATCGACCCGATTGAGTTGATCGATGAGTACGGTGCGGACCCGCTGCGTTTCACGCTGGTCACCAGCGGCACACCCGGTAACGACGTCAATCTGGACCCAAACCGTGTCAAAGGTGAATTCCACTTCGTCAACAAGGTGTGGCAGATGGCAAGTTTCACCATCAGCAATCTGGATGGCAAACTCGAAACGGGCGTGCCGGACGAAGACGAAGTCGATCTCCCGTCACGCTGGGTGCTGAGCCGCCTGAACCGCCTGATCGGCTCAGTGCAGCGCCTGTTCGAAAGCTACCAGTACGGCGAAGCCGGTCGCCAGATTCGGTCATTCCTGTGGGATGAGGTGGCGGACTGGTACATTGAAGCCAGTAAGCACCATCTCTACGGCGACGATGCACAAAAGCGGCAGATGACGCAGCGCATTCTGGTGCATGTACTGGATACATCGCTCAAACTGCTGCATCCATTTATGCCCTTCGCCACCGAGGAAATCTGGGGCTATCTTCCGCATGAAGGCGAAGCGCTGATTATCGCCCGCTGGCCGGAGGTGGACGAGCGCTTCATCGACAACGATGCCGAGAGCCAGATGGGTATCTTCATGGAACTCATTCGTGGCATTCGCGCCACACGGACCGAGTACAATGTGGACCCTGGACGCAAGATTCAAATGCTGGTGTCACCGGGCAGCTTTGGCTCTCCGCTTGAGACCTACAGCTATCTATTCGGGCGACTCTGCAACGCACCGGAGGTGTCGATTGTCAACGGGGGCATCCCGGAACAGGCGGCCTCGGTCGTAGTCAGCGATGTGACCGTCTACCTGCCGCTGGCCGGTATGGTCGATATTGCGGCGGAGTGCGAACGGTTGAGCAAAGAACTGGATAAACTGGCCGGTCAGATCAAGAAAACAGCGGGGATGCTGGGCAACGAAAACTTCGTGAACCGGGCCAATCCGGATGTTGTTCAGCGCGAACGCGACCGTCTGGCCGAGCTTGAGGCTACATCGGCACAGATCGAGGGTAGGCTGGCGGACCTCTGTGGGTGATCTCAATCCTGCTCGGCGTTTTTGACAAAAATTGTGCGTCCAGCGGACTGGGCAGCCTTGCGAACTTCTGGTTCATCGTCGTTGAGATAGACCGTATGCAGCGGCTCCAGCGCATCAGCATCGGCCAGGAGTTCCAGTTCACGAATTGCCGCCAGGCGCACTTCAGCACGTTTGTCTTTCAGTCGTGCGATATGATACGCTACAACCTTTTTGATAGACATTTTATTACCCGTTTATTATCATCTCCCGCTACGATTATACCGTAAGCGGCCATAACAGGGGAAGGATTTTGGTCGATCATGCTGTTATTCTAGCCATCGGCAGCCAGCATCACACCAGCCGCATCATCGGTTCGCGTGCGCACGCCATGCTGCCCGCACTGGGCAAGCCGCTGGTTGTACGCATTATGACTCGATTGTACCGCGCCGGGATCAAGCGCTACACGGTCATTGTCGGCGAAAACGAAGGCGAAGTCGCTGCTTATCTCAACACACAGTGGATGCCCGACGTCGAGATTGAGTTGGTGTTTAGAATCGCACCGGAGAGTATGCTCAGTGTGCTTCAGGGCATCGCACAGAAACACCATCGGCCATTTCTCCTGAGCAATTATAACTGCTTCACGCATTCCCGCTTCCCGGAATCGATGGTACGCCTGCACCGCGAGAACCCCGACCATCTGATCCTTGCATCAGCCCGTAAGACGTTGTCCACATCCACATCCAACCGCTACGCTGTCCTCAACGGCGATCATGTCACAAACATGACCACACAATCCGGCGACCATATCCTGACCGATGTCTATATTTACGGTCATGAAGCCATCCGGCACCTGATCGCTCTACCAGTAAGCAATACCGGCCCCTTGATCGACATTGCCCAATACACGCTCCAATCCGGTGCAGCGGGGATGCTGGCACGGGCGGCGTGGTCACTTCAGATTGAAGACGACCGTGATCTGGTAACGTTAAACAAACATCTGCTGGACGAAGGGACAGACGCCAATATCCTGACAGAAATCCCACAGACTGTCCAGATTATCCCGCCTGTCCGCAT
>CAYQJO010000019.1:0-18227 GCA_964417785.1 uncultured Anaerolineaceae bacterium
CTTCCGGTGCGGTTCTCCTGGATGATCGTCAACGCAATAAATCGTTAGTGCGGGCTTAGGGTTCGTGGTGTTTTTCACGAATTGAGAGTTTTTGAAAGCAAAGCAATGATAGAGTACAGTCCATGAACGAGAAAAAATCATCACGCATTTCACAATTTTATAAGAGGTCGCACGACGAACGTCTGGCTGTTTTACAGGAGTGGTTGGGCGATGAGTCACTGTTGGTTTTGGATGGCGGGTTGACCTTCGAGCAGGCAGACAACATGATCGAGAACGTCATTGGCACGTTCGGCCTACCGCTCGGATTGGCAACCAACTTCCAGGTCAACGGACGCGACTATCTGGTGCCGATGGCGATAGAAGAACCATCGGTGGTGGCGGCGGCCAGCAACGCGGCCCGTATGTTCCGCGAGGGTGGCGGCTTCACCGCCAACAGCGACGCCCCGGTCATGATCGGCCAGATGCAAATCCTTGATGTGCCGGATATGGCGGCGGCAGTGGCGGCGATTGACGCAAACAAAGCCGAATTGATGGCTGAGGCCGACCGGCTCGATCCAGTGATCATACGCTTCGGCGGCGGCGCACGCGATATTGAAACCCGCGTGTTCGCGGAGTCGCCCGTTGGTCCCATGCTGGTGCTGCACCTGTTGTTCGACGCCCGCGATGCGATGGGTGCGAACACCATCAACACAGCCGTCGAGTCGCTGGCTCCCCGTGTGGAAGAACTGACCGGTGGACGAGTCAATCTGCGCATATTGAGCAATCTGGCCGACCGGCGTAAAGTTCGCGCCGAGGGTATGATCCCGGCACGACTGCTGGCTCGCGAGGAGATGTCGGGCCAGCAAGTCGTCGACGCCATCATCGAAGCCTGGGCGTTTGCAGCGGTCGATCCTTACCGGGCATCCACGCATAACAAGGGCATTATGAACGGCATCGACCCGGTAGTGATTGTCACCGGCAATGACTGGCGAGCCATCGAAGCCGGGGCGCACGCTTATGCCGCTCGTGATGGTCATTACACCAGTCTGACACGCTGGTGGAAGGACGACGACGGCAATCTGCACGGTGCGATTGAACTGCCGATGGCGGTGGGTATCGTCGGCGGTGCCACCCGCGTGCATCCGTTGGCACAGCTTGCCCTCAAAATCCTGGAAGTGGAGAGCGCCCGCGAATTGGGCGAGGTCATCGCTGCGGTCGGTCTGGCGCAAAATCTGGGCGCGATCCGAGCGCTGGCGACCGAAGGCATCCAGCACGGCCATATGCGTTTGCACGCCCGGCAACTGGCGATTGCCGCCGGGGCTAAACCGGAGATGGTGGCGCATATCGTGCAGCAGATGATTGAAGAAAAGGCGATTCGTCTGGACCGGGCGCAGGAACTTGTCCAGGCGCTGCAAGACGGAGAATGAGTATGACCCTGAATGGTTTGCAACCATCTTATTTGATGCAATCAGACCGCAAGGTCGGTATTGTCGGTTATGGTGGCTATGTGCCGCGTTACCGGCTGCCCGGCAGTGAAGTAGCCCGTATCTGGACCGGCGGGCTGGGCGGCAGTCCGATCAAGGAAAAGGCGGTTGCCGGTCTCGATGAAGATGTCACCACCATGTCGATTGAGGCGGCGCGGAATGCGCTGCTGCGGGCGCAGATTGATCCGCAGCAGATTCGGGCGGTGTGGGTCGGCAGTGAGAGCCACCCGTATGCCGTCAAGCCGACCAGCACCATTGTCGCTGAGAGCATCGGCACCGGTCCTAACATCCAGGCGGCGGACTGGGAGTTCGCCTGCAAAGCCGGTACGGAAGCAGTACAGGCGTCTATCGGTATCGTTGGCAGCGGAATGGGTAATTACACGCTGAGTATCGGTATGGACACGGCTCAGGGGCGTCCCGGCGATGCGCTGGAATATACGGCAGCGTCTGGCGGTGCAGCGTTTATCATCGGTCCGGCGGACGAAGCTGTTGCCGTTTACCAGGGCAGTTACAGCTTTGTCACGGATACGCCCGACTTCTGGCGGCGTCCGGGTGAGACTTATCCGAGCCATGGCGACCGCTTCACTGGCGAACCGGCCTATTTCAACCATACCCTCTCGGCAGCCGAAGCGCTGATGGAGATGATGGGAACCACCGCTGAAGATTACACCTACGCTGTTTTCCACCAGCCGAATTACAAATTCCCGTCGCGGGCTGCTGGTATGCTCGGCTTCAAGCCGGAGCAGATAGAAACCGGTTTGCTGGTTAATGAGATCGGCAATGTGTATTCCGGTTCGTGTATGATCGGCCTGACGGCCATCCTCGACATCGCCAAACCGGGCGACCGGATTCTGATGATCAGTTACGGTAGTGGTGCCGGATCGGATGCGTTCGATCTGGTGGTGACCGACCGGATCACGGAGGTCCAGGGATTGGCTCCGGCGACACGGCGCTATATCGAACGGCGGACCACTATCGACTACGCCACCTACTGCCGTTTCCGCGACAAGTTGAAGGACTGAGGTTGATGCAAGATGTTGTGATTGCCGGTGTCGGGATGACGCCGGTCGCTGAACATTGGGATAAGAGCCTGCGTACACTGGCAGTTGAGGCGATTGACGCCGCTCGTAATGATGCGGGGGTGACGCAGATTGATGCAATTTACGTCGGTAATGCGTTCGGCGCGTCGTTCAGCAGCCAGACGCACCTGGGACCGCTCATTGCTGACCATGCCGGGCTATCTGGTGTGGAAGCATACACGGTTGAAGCGGCAGATGCCTCCGGCGGGGCGGCACTGCGGGCCGGGTACATGGCGGTCGCTTCCGGCCTGCTGGAAAGTGTGCTGGTCGTCGGTGTGGAAAAGTCCGCTGACCGCGTGGGTGCGGAGCGGGTGGAATCTCGCAGTGTGGCGTTGGACGCCGATTTTGAGGCGGTTCACGGTGCGACACTGACTGCACTGGCGGCAATGCTGATGCGGCGCTATATGTACGAGTACGCTGTGGACCTGAACGCTTTTGAGGGTTTCAGCGTCAACGCGCACGCCAATGGCAAGCGCAATCCATTTGCCATGTACCGGAATACGGTTCGGGCGGGTGCCTTTGCCAAAGCACCGATGGTAGCGGAGCCGGTCAATCTGTTTGATGGTGCGCCCGACGGTGATGGTGCGGCGGCGCTGCTGCTGACCTCGGTGCCGATGGCGGAAACCCTGGGGATTGACCCGGTGTTTGTGCGCGGTAGCGCGGCGGCAACCGATACGCTGGCGCTGCATGACCGCACCGATATGCTCTACTTGAAGGCGGTGGCCGCTTCTACCGGGGATGCACTGCGTCAGGCCAGGATCGACCGCAGCGATGTCGATGTGTTTGAGATGCACGATTCGTTCACCATTATGAGTGTGCTGGCGCTGGAGGCTGCCGGGTTTGCCGGTCGCGGCCAGGGCTGGACCTTCGCCAATGACGAACACATCGGCCTGAACAGCCCACTGCCTATCAGTACCTTCGGCGGCCTCAAGAGCCGGGGCAACCCGGTGGGTGCAGCCGGTGTCTATCAGGCGGTTGAGGCGACGCTTCAGCTTCGCGGTGAGGCAGGCGATAACCAGGTTGCGAATGCCCGTACAGCCCTGATTCAGAGTATAGGTGGTCTCGGAAGTACTGCGATCAGCCATATTCTATCAGTTTGAGAGCTTTTGAGAGCCATTGTTGGACGTTTTGAGAGGGTTTGTCCTCTATACTTTGGGAAATCTGTAACGAGGAGACTGATATGCAGATCACAAGACACTGGCGTATGAATGCACAGCGATACCGTCTCGAAGGTGTACGTTACCAGACCGGCGAGGTGAGTTTGCAGGCCCGTCCGATCCGCCGCAGCGATGACGATGCGCGTGAGGATGAGAAGAAGTCTGCCCGTGTGTATGCCGCATGAACCAGCCAGCCGTTGAACTCCAGAGAGAAAGCTTCTCTTTCTCCGGAACGGGCGAGATATACAGCTTCACGGTCTTGCAGGACGCGCCGCAGGCTTTCGCCGCGCAGGCCCCCTATGTCCTGGCCCTGGTCAAGCTGGATGAGGGTCCGCTGGTGACGACACAAATCACTGATCTGGACCCGGACGAAACCCTGCAAATCGGGGATCGCGTCGAGATGGTCACGCGCAAGTTGATGACCGAAGGTGACCGAGGGGTAATCGTCTATGGCTACAAGTTCCGGAAAGTCCTTCCTACATAAATGCAAATCAAAAAGGCCGCTACTTTGAGCGGCCTTTCCACTGTGATTGCCTGATTGTTACTTACGTAATCATTTCCCGCAGATTTTGTTGCTTCTTCCACTCGTAAGCCAGTGACAACTCGGTGTCGGTGTCGAAAACATGCATGTTGTCCATGTTGAGCGTCAGCGAGAGACGGTTGCCGACGTTGGCAGAAGTGCGTGGATCGGTGCGGGCGACAAAGGTTTTACCACCCTCTTCCAGGTAGAGGATGATCTCATTACCCATCTGCTCAACCACGTCCACATTGGCCTCAATGTGATCCGGGGTAATGCCGGGCGGCTCGTAGTTACGGTCGTGGATGTCCTCTGGCCGAACACCGAGAATAATGCGCTTGCCACTGTAATCCTTATAGGGTGCGGCGCGGTCAGCCGGCACATGAAGCTGGAAGACGCCCGTGTCGATGATCATACCGTTCTCAGCCTGCCTGAGTTCCGCATCGAAGAAGTTCATCGACGGGCTGCCGATGAAGCCAGCGACAAAGACGTTGCGCGGATTGTGGTACAGGTTGAACGGGCTGTCGATCTGCTGGAGTTCGCCAGCGTTGAGGACGCAAATGCGTGTACCCATCGTCATGGCTTCCACCTGGTCGTGGGTCACATAGATGAAGGTGGTTTCGAGACGTTGGTGCAGCTTGCTGATGAATGAACGCGCTTCAACACGCAGCTTGGCGTCCAGGTTGGAGAGTGGCTCGTCCATCAGGAAGACCGCCGGTTCACGCACGATGGCACGACCGACTGCGACACGCTGGCGCTGACCACCGGAAAGCTGGCGCGGACGACGGTCCAGAAGCTGGGAAATACCCAGGCTGGCGGCGGCATCCTGTACCCGCTGCTCGATGATGGCTTTAGGAGTCTTGCGCAGCTTCAGCCCGAAAGCCATGTTGTCGAATACGGTCATGTGTGGATAAAGCGCGTAGCTCTGGAACACCATCGCTACGTCCCGGTCCTTCGGTGCGACATTGTTGACAATGCGGTCGCCAATGAAAATCTCCCCGTCTGAAATCTCTTCCAGTCCGGCCAACATACGTAACGTAGTGGATTTGCCACAGCCCGACGGGCCAACAAAAACCAAAAATTCTTTATCTTGAACTTCGATGTTCAGACTGGAAACAACAGTGGTGTCTCCGAATCGCTTGAAAACATCTTTAAATGTTACGCTCGCCACTAAAATGTCCTCCATCTGGCTAAACGTTGATCGATTATAGACATAAATTCGTCTATACTGCACAAAAGAAATGCAGTTGGGACCATGCTTTCCCTTTAATCAAAGATTATAATGGATAATTTGCGAATTGCAAAAACAGGTGATGAGTTCCAATGTTAGAGAATCCAAACGCTGAAATCATCAGTATTGGCACCGAGATTCTGCTTGGAGAATTAACAGATACAAACTCCGTCCACATGGCTCGAGTCCTGCGTGATCTGGGTATTAATCTGTATTATATGACCTCGGTCGGCGATAACGAAGGTCGAATTGCCGATGCAATCCGGTTGGCGTTGTCGCGTGCGCATATCGTGATTACCTGCGGTGGTCTCGGACCTACGGTCGATGATATGACACGTGAAGCGGTGGCTCTGGCGACCGGGCGTGGCCTGACTTTCCACCAGCACTTGTTGGATCAGATTGCCGCCCGATTTGCCGGGTTCAATGTGCAGATGACGGACAACAACCGCCGTCAGGCATATTTGCCCGACGACGCTATCGTCATCGAGAATCCGGTCGGCACGGCACCGTCGTTTATCGTGGAACAGGGCGATAATGCGGTGATTAGCCTGCCGGGAGTTCCGCGTGAGATGAAGTTCTTGCTCGCAGAAAAAGTTGTGCCGTATCTGCGCAACCGCTATCGTCTGGGTATTATCAAAGCGCGGGTACTGAAATCTGCCGGAATCGGTGAAAGTTCTCTGGACGATTTAATTGGTGCGGATTTGCTCAACTCAGCCAACCCCAGTATCGGCATGGCGGCCCACAGCGGCCAAATTGATGTACGGATCACGGCCAAAGCCGAGACCGAGACTGAAGCAGATCGCATGATCGCGGAGATGGAGGCCCGTGTTCTGGAACGGGTCAGTCGTCATATCTTTGGTGCGGATGATGAGCAGCTTGAGGATGTTCTCGTCGCGTATCTCAGGGAACACCATGCAAAGATCGCCGTTGTCCAGGCGGGGATCGGCAGTGTCGTCTCGGGTGTGCTTGAGGCTGTAAGCGGAAGTGAGGAGGTGCTGGCTCCACCGCAGACGTATGCTCATCCGGATGATCTACGGCAGGTACTTGATCTCGCCAATGGCGCGACGCTGCGCGACCTCTCACGGATGGCGGCAGAGCGGGCCTACGAACAGAACCAGGTGGCAGCGGCCATATCCGTCGTCAGTTTGCCCGATGTGGATGAAGCTGACGATTCTGTCGAAGGGACCGTTGTGACTGTCTACAAGCCCGATCAGGTACGTGACCGTGTATACGGATTCGGCGCGAAGTCGGATGTGGCGCGGCAGTGGGGTCAATCGTGGGTGCTGTCGGTCACCTGGCGCATGCTCAAGGAGCGGTTTGACGGTGCGTGAGAATCTGGCGCTGCTGCTCAAACCGATCATCACACGCATGCCCGGTCAGATTCAGAAATACGATGATCCGTTTTTGCCCTTTGGTAAGGCGGTCATCGCTGCCACTCATGATCTGGTCGGGGCCTATGTTTTTGACTGCGCTGCTTATCTCAGCATCGGTGCGGCGGGCGCTATCGCCCTGGAACGCACGATTGCCTTTGCGCACGGTGATGCCCTGACTGTTCTGCACGGTCCATTCGCCACCGCTGATTATGCCGCCTTGCTGGATGGGTTCGAGGTGGATGCGATCACGGTGTTGGGTCGGTTCGCGGTTCCACCGGAACGGATGGTGCTGCCAGTCAATCCGGTGGACGATGTGAAAGCGGGGTATTGGCCGCAAGCCGGTCGGCTGAACATCCTGGGGCAGTCGATGACCGTTGCTGGCGAGGACGTACTCTATGCCAGCAAGGATGAGGATTTCACCGATCATATTCGCGCCCGCTTGAAGGACCTGTCATGATCCATGATCTGCTGGATACCGGTCTGATCCAGTTCGGCCTGTTTGGTGTCGATGAACGCCCAATGCAACTGAACTTCCATCTGCTGCCGTCGTATCCCGATATATTGGCGCAGTTGGCCGACCGCGCAGCGGCTACTATCGCTGAAAGCGAATACGACCATCTCGTGTGCGACCGTGACTCGCTGCCGTTCGGCGTGGCTGTCAACCAGCGGACGAATATTCCGCTGGTTTACAGCCTGGGAACTGACAAACCGGGTGTTTACGATCTGGTCGGTGCGTATGATGTGGGCCATCCGGCACTGCTGCTGGCGAACACATGGCACGATGGCCTATCAACGCTGATTGAGAAGGCAGGCATTGTCGGACTCGACATCGTGGCGACACGGGTGATCGCGTCTAACGGGGATATACCATCCTTGATCGACCTGCCTCAGATGGTCGAAACGCTCCGGCGCGATGGCTTTCTGCCATCGGGTCAGGCGGATGCGGTGCAGCAGTGGTTGATATCGAGTTGATGATCGGCTAATCGTCATCCAGACTCAGCAGCGACATAAACGCTTCCTGCGGCACTTCCACGCTGCCGACCATCTTCATGCGCTTCTTGCCCTTTTTCTGTTTTTCCAGCAGTTTCTTCTTGCGTGTGACGTCACCGCCGTAGCACTTTGCCAGCACGTCCTTACGCATGGCTTTTACGTTGGCCCTGGACAGAATCTTATTACCGATTGCCGCCTGGATGGGAATGACGAACATCTGGCGCGGGATCAGGTCTTTGAGCTTGCTGACGAGTCGCTGGCCTTTGTGGTAGGCCATGTCGCGGTGAACGATCATCGCCAGGGCGTCCAGTGGCTCGCCGTTGACCAGCACGTCCATTTTGACCAGATCGCCGGGACGATATTCCTTGAAGCTGTAATCCAGGCTGGCATAGCCGCGTGAGACACTTTTCAGCCGGTCGTAGTAATCCACGATCAATTCCGACAGCGGCAGTTCAAACTGGAGGATCACACGAGTGGCATCCAGGTATTCCGTGTTGATGTACTCACCGCGCTTCTTGATGGTCAAATCCATAATCGCGCCGATATAATCCTGCGGTGAGTAGATTTGAATATCCATCCAGGGTTCGCGGATTTCACTGATGGTGTTTTCGTCAGGCAGCAGCGCCGGGCTGTCAATTTCGATGGTTTGTCCATCGGTGGTCGTGACCTGATACTCCACACTGGGCGCGGTCGCCAGGATGTCCAGATCATACTCGCGTTCCAGGCGTTCTTGAATGATCTCCATGTGGAACAGGCCCAGGAAGCCGACGCGGAAGCCGAAGTTCAGCGCCTGCGAATTCTCTGGCTCGTACATCAGCGAGGCGTCATTGAGTTGCAGCTTTTCCAGGGCGTCGCGCAGTTCTTCGTAATCATCGTTGTCGGTCGGGTAGATGCCGGCAAACACCATCGGCTTGACCTGCTTGTAACCGGGGAGCGGTTTTTCCGCACCCTTGTTGGCAATGGTGACGGTATCGCCCACACGGCACTCGCGCACGGTCTTGAGTCCGGTGGCGACATAGCCCACCTCGCCGGTCCCCAGGCGCTTGATGGGTTTGAGCATGGGACTGAACACGCCCAGTTCGACTGGCTCATATTTCGCGCCGGTGACCATCATCTTCAGCGGATCGGCGTCGTTGATCTCGCCATCGACCACCCGCACATAGGCCACCACGCCCTTATACGAGTCATAATGGGAGTCGAAGACCAGCGCCCGCAGCGGTGCGTCGAACTTGCCCGGTGGCGGCGGCACCTGCCGGATGACGGCGTGCAGCACGTCTTCGACGCCGATCCCGCTCTTGGCGGAAATGTGCAGCATATCCTCAGCGGGGATGCCGAGCAGGTCTTCCAATTCCTGGGCGATTTCGTCGGGGCGGGCGGCGGGCAGGTCGATCTTGTTGATGACTGGAATGATCTCCAAATCCTGCTCCAACGCCAGATAGACGTTGGTCAGGGTTTGCGCCTCGATGCCCTGGCTGGCGTCTACGACCAGTACGGCACCTTCACACGCCTGCATCGCCCGGCTGACCTCGTAAGTGAAGTCCACATGGCCCGGTGTGTCGAGCAGGTTGAGCATGTATTCTTCGCCCTCAAAGCTGTACATCATGCGCACCGCTGATGCTTTGATAGTAACGCCGCGTTCGCGTTCCAGGTCCATGCTGTCGAGCAGTTGCTCCTGCATCTCGCGGTCACTGACAGTGTGCGTCAATTGCAGCATACGGTCGGCCAGGGTGCTTTTGCCATGATCGACATGGGCGATAATCGAAAAGTTACGAATGTTCTCGCGTTTCATCAAAAATTCCGGATCAATACGGCGGAAATTGCCGCTATTATATCAGAGCGGATGGGAGAAGTAGCGTTCAACTCATCCCGTTCTTACATTTTGAGGAGTGCATCAATGGTCGATGTTGTGTCGATGGGTGGCGACGTCTGGCCCCAGGCCAACCACACCAGGAATTCGATGTTGCCAGCAGGACCTTTGATGGGAGAGCGCGTGAGTCCGGCGACGTTGAATCCGGCGTCACTGGCGAACGCCAGAATCGATTCGAGGACGCTGCGATGGGTGTCCGGGTTGCGGACTACGCCACCTTTGCCGATCTCGCCTTTGCCAGCCTCGAACTGCGGCTTGATGAGTGCGATGACATCGGCCTGCGGTGCCAGCCATTGTCGGAACACCGGCAGCAGCAGGCGGAGCGAGATAAACGAGGCATCGACCACGATCAGATCGACCGGCTCCAGCAGGCCTTCTAGGTGGCGGGCGTTGGTGCGCTCCATGACGATCACGTCTGGATTCTGGCGCAGGGTGTAATCCAGTTGGCCGTAACCGACATCAATGGCGTAGACCTTTGCCGCGCCGTTTTGCAGCAGGCAGTCGGTGAAGCCACCGGTGCTTGCGCCCACATCCGCACAGGTCCGTCCGGTCACATCGAAAGCGAAATCCGCCAGCGCGCCGGCCAGTTTTTCGCCGCCACGACTGACGAAGCGCGGTTTTGACTTGATGCTGATGACGTCGGCCTCGGTGACGCGCGTCCCCGGTTTGTCGATTTGTTGACCGTTGACCAGGACTTCCCCGGCCATGATCATGCCCTGGGCTTTGGCCCGGCTGTGGGCCAGACCGCGCTGGTGCAGGGCGACATCGAGTCGCTGTTTTTCGGCCATGCGCGTCAGTCCCGTGTAAGCGGTATCGAGACAAACAGGGGATTATCGGTTGCGGGTTCTACAGTGTACCCATCGCCACTGATTTGCAGATAGCCATCGGCCTGGATCATGACACTATAAGGCGCGTCATATTCAAGCAGGCGGTCCAGTTGAAAGCGGCCATCCCGATCTGTAACCGCCAGCGCATAAACCTGATCCTGCTCCCAGGTGAAATCCTCGACTGAAAAATCTTCGCTGATGAGGATGAACGATACACCCGGAATGCCTTCGCCGGTCTCGGCATCATAGATCAGGCCGTTCAACTGCACCCCGACCGTCTGGGCGAACTGGTCGATTGAAAGCTGGCCGATGCCGACTTCTGTTTCGACTGTGCCGCGCCGCACCGGCCCGACAAACAACTCCATGCGGTAGCTCCCGTCGGGAACGCCGTTAACACCCGTCATGCGGGCGGTGAAATCGCTGCCGTTTTCCGGTCCGCGCCAGGGGATTGTTTGCTCGTAGAAGATTACATCGTCCACCGACCAGCGCATGGTCCAGATGGTGCCGGGTGCGATCTGTTCCCAGTCGAAGAGGGTGAAAATCTCCTGTACGCCGGTGGGGAAGTTGGTGATCGAGGTGTCACGGTCGGTGCTGCGGACATTGCGAGCGGTGTCGTCGGTCACGAAGCGCAGGTTGCTGAAGACCCGCGAGAACGCACCTTCGCTGGCACCGGCGATGGTGAAATCCGATGTCGCCGCCAGACGCCCCTCAAGATACAGTTCCAGCCGGTAGCGGCCTGCGGGCAGGGGCGCACTATCGCCCGTCTCCAATCGGATCGAGCGTGTATCCAGACCGTTGTCGGTCCAGGTTTCTTCCACGCGCCCCAACTCAATGCCGTTGTAATACCAGATGCGCGTCCAGGGAGTGCCTTCCGGTATATTCTGGTGAATAAAGCGGGCGCTGACGATGCGCCCGGTCGGCAGCAGAAAAACATCGCTGTAGCAGTTCTCACCGTCCTCGATGCAGAAGAAGATGTTGCGGAACACCGGCATATTCGACGGTGGTCCGCCGATGGTGATGCGGGTGCTGTCGGCGGCCAACCCGTCGATAAACAGGGTGAAATTGTAGGTGCCATTCGGCCAGATTTGCCCGCTGCTGCCGATGTACCACAGGCCATCGGTGCCGCCGCTCCATCGCACCGGAGCCAGACTGAACGTAGCGCTGGGGATGTCGTCAATGGTGACGAGGAGTTCGTAAATCGTATCCGGCGACATGTTGGTGTAGTCGAAGAACAGATACAGGCTGGTGGTGCCGGTCGGCAGGCTGCGCACGACACTGGTAGGCATGCCATCGCTGACTGCCGTCGAAATGAACAGACGGGTGAAGCGCGGTTGCCCCAGCGATTGGCCGAATTCGTCGGCGTTCTGCTGGAGTTTCTCGACACGGATGCCGAGAGAGGCCCCACGCAGCAGCGGGCGTACCAGATTGGACGGACGCAGAGCGTTGATGAAACCGCCAACTGGCACACAGCGGTCACTGCGGTTGATGAGACCGTCGCCAGTGGTGTCCTCCAGGGCGATGCAATTGGATTCGGTCGCCAGCGGCGAGACGGGGACCGTCGTCGGAATGCCGATCAGGCGGCCCTGGCTGTCGAAAACGCCACCGCCGCTCATGGTGCCAGGGATGGTCGCGTCGGTTTTGATCCAGGCGCGTTCACCGCCGCTCGGTTCGGCCACAAAGCCGGTGATGGTCCCTCGATAAGTGGTGGCCGGTTCGCTTTGAACCGACGGATAGCCGACAACCGTGATAGTGTCGTCCAGGCCGACCAGAGACGAGTCACCGAGTTCGACAAAGGGCAGCGACAGCGTGCTGGTATCAACCAGACGCCCGTTAAGCTCCTGGGTGATGCGCAGCAGGGCCAGGTCCAATCCTTCGTCGGCCTGGGCGATTTCAGCGTAATAGGTCGGTACGGGTGGCTCCTGGGGGCGAATGTTGAGAGCGATCACCAACTGGTCGCCAGGGCAGTCGGTATTGGGTACGGTGTTATGGGCGTTGGTGGCAATCAGACCAGAGCGATTGACGATGGTGCCTGAACCGACACAGGTGATGACCGGTCTCCCGCCGATATTCTGAGTCTGCATCACATAGACAGCGGCTCGCTGAATACGGTCCAGGTCGGGCTGCTGCGCGTGGGTGATCTGGATGGCGGTCAGCAGCAGAACCAGCAGAATAATCAGTCTTCGCATGGGTTACAGTTCCAGGTTGCTCACAAAACGGTCGAAGATTGCACGGTCTTCAGCAAAGGTCATGGAATCCGCCTGGAAGGTGATGATAATTGCCTGACCACCACGAATGGTGAGAATATCCAGGCCAGCGACGACGACGGGTAGGCTTTCGAGGAAAGGATTCAGTTCAATATCCACGAAGTAGTAATTCATGGCGGTGGCGTCAGTCTCGTCGGGTAGGGCGTATGGCTCGGTGTTGAGGATACCGTAAGTCGCCAACGACTGCGACCGGGTGATATGAAGGTTATCCAGGACATTGAAACCGGACATGTCTGGACCGACCGGGCGGGTGACGACCTGGATGGTGGTCTTGAAGCCGATGCGCGACATATCGCGCACGCGGAAGACGTAATCGCCGTCCTCATCTAGTAGCCATCCAGACGGGTACCTGGCCCGGATACCGGCCTGGGCGTTGGTGTAGACTTCGGTTGCGCCCAGCACACCGGCCCGCAGATTAACACCGTACAGGATCATGCCCAAAGCCAGCAGCAGCGTCAGATAATGGCTCCACCGTTGTTGCAGGGTGTAGGTTGTGCGGGGGCCGCCAATTTCGATGAGTGTCATCTAGGCTTCGACTCCGGTGACAGCTTCACGTTCCTGCCGTTCGGCTACGTTGAACAGAAATATGGCAATAGCGGTAACGGCGACAATCACCGCCAGCGTGAACACCAGCCCAAACAGGGGACGGGTGGCGCTTGCGCCCAGGAAGAACCCGGCATTGCTCAGCGCAGGACGGGCGGCGATCACCAGACCGGCGATCAGGCTCGCGAGCAACATCGCAACCGGCATGACGATGACCGTCTGTGGGTTGAAGCGGGTTATGGCAAGACCGTAAGCGATCAGCAGGCTGCCCGCGAGATGTAACACGACGTTGGCGAAAACCCGGATAGCGACCACATCCGGTGAGATGGCCGGATCAATATACTGCAAATTGGTGACGGTGGCATAACCGACTGCGGCTGCGACACAGTAAGCCACCGTGTCCAGGCGGTAGCGCAGTCCGTCCGGCCAGACAATAAAACGGACCACCAGATACTTCACGGCTTCCTGCACCACACCGATTGTGAGCGCATAACCGAGTATGCGGTCGAGTGTGGTGGCGGTCGGCAGCCAGTCGTTCGGGGCCAGGGCATCCAGCAGCGGCAGGGCGACACCATTGGCCGCCAGCGCAGCCACGACGAACACGGTCGTCAGATGGCGGCGCGGTTCCGGCACGAAGCGTTCGCGCCAGAGTGAAAACACCAGCCACAGCAGGGCCGGGGTCAGCGCGATGAGGAGGTTAACCCAACGTCGCAAGGGGAGATCAATCCCCAGGAAGCCGACCAGAATATAGAGCGTGGCGGTCAGACCGAAGATGCCGCCGATTTCGATCATCAGACTGGACCACACACGTCGGTATGGATAGACTTCTTCTTCTTCCGGCGGTGGGGTCAGCAGCCTGGGTGTGTTATATCTACTCACGAGAACGCATTTCCTGTACGATGATGTCATGAATCGTAACGCATTGCTTGCTGACTGAGAAGGACAAAATGCGTCTTTTATACCTCGTGCTTTGCTCGGTGTTGATCCTGACCGGATGTGCTGAACAAGCCAGTTCGGTCGACAAAACCGAGATTGTCTACGGTCTGACCCTGGAGCCAAGCGGGTTCGATCCGCACATTCATGCGTCGTCGGAACTTGGGATCGTGCTGCGGCAGGTCTACGACACGCTCGTTTACCGTGATCCTGACACCCAGGAGATCGTACCGGGCCTGGCGTCAGAATGGACGGTCGCTGAAGACGGACTCAGCTATACTTTTATCTTGCGCCAGGACGTGTCGTTCCATGATGGCAGCCCCTTCAACGCGGAGGCGGTCGCGGCCAACCTGGACCGCATCACCAACCCGGATACGCTGTCGCAGCGGGCGGTGTTTATGCTCGGTACCTATACCAGCTACACCATTTTGGACGCCTACACCATTCAGTTGAACCTATCCGCACCATATGCACCGCTGCTGGATTCGTTGAGTCAGGTGTATCTGGGCATGGCAAGTCCGACAGCGCTGGCGTCCTATTCCAACAACCGCTACCAGTTTCATCAGGTTGGTACGGGACCCTATCATTTTGTCGAAATGGTGCCTGGGGATCGGGTGGTTCTGGAACGCAGTGTGGACTACACCTGGGGGCCGTCGTTCTACCAGACTCCGGGCAACATCGACCGCATCACCTACCGCTTTTTCACCGACCCGGCGACCCGTGCTGAAGCGTTGGAGGACGGTCAGGCGCAAATCATGGGCGAATTGGTGCCGTCTACGGCCCGTGCGCTGACCGGCAACGCCGGGGTGCGGTTGCTGCCTACCGCTGTGCCGGGTATCCCCTTGCAGTTCATGATGCATGTCGAACGAGCGCCAACCGATAATGTCATCTTCCGGCAGGCGCTGATTCTGGCGACCAACCGCCGTGTGATTGTGGATACGGTCTACCAGGGATTCTCGCCGGTAGCCTGGGGGCCGCTTTCATCGCCGACGCTGTACTATGACCGGAGTCTGGTCGGACAATATGACTTTGACCCCGATCAGGCACGCTCGCTGCTGGAAAACCTGGGATACAGCGACGAGGACGGCAACGGGTATCTGGACGCAGGCGAGGGTGATCTGGAAGTGGTGGTCGTGTATCCGCCCTGGGGTCTGATTCCACAGACCGTCCAACTCATGCAGGATCAATGGCGCGATGTTGGCATCCAGGCGGTGCTGCGTCCCGCTCCTGGTTTCCCCGCGCTGCGTGAGGCGGCGCAGGCCGGTGAATATAACCTGATCGCTTTCGATAACGCCGGTTACGATCCATCGGTGTTGAACCAGTTCTATCTCAGTGATGGGTCCAACAACTTCATGAACTACAACAACCCGGAACTGGACAATGCCCTCACATTGGGTGTTCAGCAGATGGCACCGGGCAACCGCCGCTCGATCTACGCGCAAATCCAGCAGTTTATCATGGATCAGGCGTTGATCCTGCCAGTGCGCGAATATGTGAACCTCAATGCGACCACCGACGAGGTGCGCGGCCTGCGCTTTGACACTTACGGCTGGTTCCCCTTGATGCATGCCGTCACGGTTGAGTGAGCGGGATGCGGCTTATTCTGGTCGTCTGGGTGGCCGTCACCCTCACTTTCTTTGCGCTGCGTTTGCTGCCCGGCGACGCTGTAGACATGCAACTGGCGCAGAGCGGAGCCAGCCAGGACGCTATCTCCGATGTACGGGCGCGTCTCGGTCTGGATGTGCCACCGCTTGAGCAATATCTCCGATATATGGCCGGGCTGCTGCGCGGTGACCTGGGTGCCTCGCTCACCAGCGGTTTGCCAGTAGCGGAAATGATCGGTCAACGGTTGCCAGCGACAATTGTGCTGGCGCTCAGTGCGTCAGCATTGGCGACAGTAGCCGGAGTGGTGGTCGGCGTGGTAGCAGCCTATGGCAATACACTGGCACGTCTGCTCATTGACCTGGCTATCGGCACGCCGATCTACTGGACCGGCACGCTGGCCCTTGTGGCTTTCACGACAAGACCGGGCTGGCTGCCGGTGGTCATTCTGGCGTTTCATACGATGGGCGGATTGGCTCAGATGATCGCCGTGAATGTGCGCGAAATCAAAGACTCGGCCTATGTGACGGCAGCACGAGGAAAAGGATTGCCCGAAACCCTGATTCTGCGCCGTCATGTGCTGCGGGTGGCCCTGCTGCCCGTACTGACCGTTGGAGCGCTTCAGACCGGATTTTTGCTGGGGGGTACGGTCATCACTGAGAGTCTGTTTGTCCGTTCGGGGATTGGTCGCCTGCTGCTGGACAGCACTCTGCGCCAGGATTATCCGGTTGTCCAGGGAATCGTGGTTCTGGCGGCGCTGGTGTATGCCAGCCTCACGGCGCTGGCGGATTGGACCCATCACTGGCTCGACCCGCGAATCCGGCGGTGAAATGCGTCTGAGTCTTATCACTCTTGGCGTGATTTTTGGGCTGACACTGGCGGCTCCCTGGCTCGCGCCCCACGATCCCATGCGAACCTATCCGGAGATGGCGCTCAGCGCTCCCACAGCCGATTTCCCGTTCGGCACCGACCTTCTGGGCCGCGATATTCTCAGCCGGGTGCTGTATGGCGGTCGGCATACGCTGTTGATCGCCGCCGCTGCCACTGGCATCGCCATGGTCCCCGCTGTGCTGGTGGGGGTGACCGGTGGTCGATGGGTGGACCCGGTCATTGTGTTGCTGCTCAACGGTCTGCTGGCGATACCATCGCTGCTGATGGCGCTGGTGGTTCTGACCGTGTTGGGCAGTGGTCAAGGGCAGCTTGCGCTGGCGGTGGGTATTGCTCATGTCGCTCAGGCGGCCAGTGTGGTGCGGTCGGCGGTGCGGGCTGTGCGCGGGATGGAGTATGTGGAAGGGGCGCGGGCTGTGGGAGCGACACAACTGCGCATCATCCGATTGTACATTCTACCTGGTGTGCGTCCGACGGTGCTGGCCTATACCGGCGTGATTTTCGCCTATAGCCTGATGAACAGTGCGGCGCTCAGCTTTCTGGGGTTGAGGGGTGATCCGGGTGTGCCGGATTGGGGCGTGATCCTGGCGGAGGGGCGGCTCGTCTTCCGAACCGCCCCCTGGGCAACGATTGTGCCGGGATTGGCAATCACGCTGACCGTGATGGCTGTGAACGGTATCGCTACTCGATACCGTAGATAGCCGTCTCCGGATGGAAAGCGGCCCAGGCGAACCAGAAGTGCGGCGCGAATAGTTCCTGGCGAAGCTGGGTGCCTTGCAGTTCACCGGCGATGGCGGTACCGAAGACATTCCATGTGCTGCCGGTTTCCTCATCCTGGATGGTGTCGCCATCCGAGGTAAACGTCAGGGTTTGACCATCGATCTCACGCCGGAAAAGGGCGGCCATGCCGACATCGCGTGAGTCATCGATGTTGGATTGATCCAGGGCGCTGACTTTGCCCGGTTGCCAGAAGGCGACCACATTGCGATCACCGATGGTGTCGTTAATGACAAATGCTTCCGACAATGCCGGGAAGGGATAGGCCATCGCCTCACCCTGGATAGTACCGGCCAGTACCCGCTCCGTCGCGAATAAGCGGTCATCGACATCGCCCTGAAACAGGAAGGGGTCGTCGGTGCTGTCGTAACCCCGGTAGGGATTGGTTCCATAGCTCGTGGCCGGTACCTGGTCACTGCTTTCACGATTCAGTATCACGCCGTCGGGAAACTGCTCGACAAAGGTGCTGAAGCCGACCATCTGCGAAGGCAGCACATCCAGTGTGGTGCCGGTGTATTCACCGATGATGGCTTCGCCGGTGAACTGCTGCCACCAGCTTTGTGTCTGGTCGTCCCACATAATCAGATCGCTGTTGCGCAGAAAACCGGATACGCCCATACGCAGGGTTTGGCCGTCAACAGTGCGGTCGAAGACAATGGCACTGTTGCAAAGTGGGCAGAATGTGACGGCCACCGGTTGACCGGCGATTTCGTCGT
>CAYQJO010000019.1:18327-31419 GCA_964417785.1 uncultured Anaerolineaceae bacterium
GCCATTCGCTGGCGGCCTCAATCGACTCGAACTGCGGATTATCGATGGGTGGGATGCCGTCCGGTGGTGGACCGCCACGCACGATTTCGTTGAATTCTACACTGCGCTGGCAGAAGTCGGTTAATTCCCAGAAGGGAAGTTCGATCTGTTCGCAGTCGATGTCATCCTGCGCATGGGTCGGAGCAACCATCGCGAGCAGTGTCAGTGCCAGTACGCCAAGTATTCCAGCAAGTGCTTTCATTTTTTACTACTCCTGTCCATAAACGGCTGTATTGGTGTGGAAAGCGGCCCAGGCGAACCAGAAGTGCGGCGCGAATAGTTCCTGGCGAAGCTGGGTGCCTTGCAGTTCACCGGCGATGGCGGTACCGAAGACATTCCATGTGCTGCCGGTTTCCTCATCCTGGATGGTGTCGCCATCCGAGGTAAACGTCAGGGTTTGACCATCGATCTCACGCCGGAAAAGGGCGGCCATGCCGACATCGCGTGAGTCATCGATGTTGGATTGATCCAGGGCGCTGACTTTGCCCGGTTGCCAGAAGGCGACCACATTGCGATCACCGATGGTGTCGTTAATGACAAATGCTTCCGACAATGCCGGGAAGGGATAGGCCATCGCCTCACCCTGGATGGTACCGGCCAGTACCCGCTCCGTCGCGAATAAGCGGTTATCGACATCGCCCTGAAACAGGAAAGGATCGTCGGTGCTGTCGTAACCCCGGTAGGGATTGGTACCATAACTGCTGCTAGAGTAGCCGCTGCTGTCACGGGTCAGTACCACGCCGTCGGGGAACTGCTCGACAAACGCGCTGAATCCGACTACCTGCGAGGACAGCACATCCAGTGTGGTGCCGGTGAATCTGCCGACGATGGCTTCGCCGGTGAACTGCTGCCACCAGCTTTGCGTCTGGTTGTCCCACATGATCAGATCGCTGTTGCGTAGATAGCCGGACACACCCATACGCAGGGTTTGGCCGTCAACAGTGCGGTCGAAGACAATGGCGCTGTTGCAAAGTGGGCAGAATGTGACGGCCACCGGTTGACCGGCGATTTCGTCGTTGACGATCTCATGCCGGGTCATGATCGCCAGCGGATAAGCGCGGGCTTCGCCGTCCAGTTCCAGCGCAATCACCGGAGACTGTGGCTGGAGCCATTCGCTGGCGGCCTCAATCGACTCGAACTGCGGATTATCGATGGGTGGGATTCCGTCCGGTGGTGGACCACCGGAGATGATCTCATCGAAAGGAACGTTGGACTGGCAAAAGTCGGTCTGGTCCCAGAAGCCAGCATGGCGTAAATTGGGGACTGTACAGCCAGAACTGTTGGTTTGTCCGTTCACATTACCGACCTGTCGCAAAAGCAGGCCGCTGGCGATCACCGTCAGAGCAATTACGGCGATGGTTGGGGTAATTCGTTTTAACATCCACAAAATCTCCTATAACTACACTTCACCTTTGAGATGATCGTAATTGCAGAAATCTTACGTGGGGTGGAAATGGTGTTACGTGGTTTGATTATAGCTGTATTAATGTTTGCATCGATGGCGGGGCAGGCCGGTGTTGTCGAATGGGATGGCACGCTGCGCCGTATACGGGTACCCATCCTGATGTATCATTATGTCAGTACGTTACCCGACGATGCCGACGACATCCGCATTGGACTCACGGTGACGCCACCGGTATTCCGCCAGCAGATGGCCTATCTGCACGACAATGGTTACACCACCATCTCGCTCTACCAGCTATACGATGCGCTCATGACTGGCGAACCGCTGCCAGCGAAGCCGGTGGTGTTGACCTTCGATGATGGTTACCGCGATCACTATCAGGAAGCCTTTCCGATTTTGCGTGAATTCGGATTTACCGGGACGTTCTTTGTTATCACGGAGACCGCAGACACCAACAACCCGGCACATCTAAGTTGGTCACAGATTGCTGAGATGGCTGCTGCCGGGATGCACATGGAGTCGCATTCTAAGAGTCACCCGGATATGCGCGAACGCGACCATGATTTTCTCGTGTATCAGGTGTTGGGAAGTCTGGAAAGCCTGGAGGCCCATACCGGTGTACGTGCGCGGATGTTCTGCTATCCGGTGGGGCGTTACGATCCGGCTGTTCTGGCAGTCCTGGAACAGGCCAATGTCCTGCTGGCTGTGACGACACAATCCGGTGTCTACCATACGACCAGTGATCCGCTTGAGCTTCCCCGTGTTCGGGTGACGGACGACATGGTCGAGGTGGGTTTCCAGAACGTACTGGCAGGATAGCCGAAAACACCCGCCATAAAGCGGGTGAGGCAGAGTTAATACCTGTGGACCATACTGGATTAGTCAGGCCAGATTTTCGTTTCCATGAGGTAATCCAGGATGGTGACGAATACCAGGCCGAGCGGGAAAGCCGTCCAGAAGAAATACTGTATTCCATATTTACCGGCGCTGACCGCTTCTGCATTCGGGCTTGGGCTGACAGATGGCAGGAAGAAAGTCAAAATCGCCATTGTAATCACCACGCCCAACACCATCGATACTACCCAGACGATGAGACGCCGAATTGTAAGTGAGGACATGCAATATCTCCTGATTGTATTCTAGTACAACTCTGTTATTCATTTTAACGTGACTGGTGGCCGCTTTGCAAGCGAGGATATGGGTTGCCGCCGCTTTAATTTGAGGTTAAACTCCTGTAAAAATACCTTGCTTATTTGTGTTGGGTTTAAAGTACGTGGAGTTGTAGGAGATAATTCGTGGTTGACCTATTCGAGAAAGCGAAGACCTTTACCCGGCCCCGAGAAGCAGTCGAAATGGGGATTTATCCTTATTTCCGCGCCTTGAGCGTCTCTGAGGGTACGACCGCGGTCTTTGAGGGCAAAGAGGTTGTCATGATCGGGTCGAACAATTACCTGGGTCTGACGACGGATCCGCGTGTACGGGCAGCGTCGGCTGAAGCGTTAGAGCGCTATGGAACCAGTGTAACCGGGTCGCGTTTTCTGAACGGCACATTGGAGATGCATCTTGAACTGGATCGCCGGTTGGCACAATTTGTGGGTAAGGAGGCTGCACTGGTCTTCTCCACAGGTTACCAGACCAATGTCGGTGTGATTTCCGCGCTGGTGCAGAAGGGCGATTACGTTATCATCGACAAGGATGCCCATGCCAGTGTGGTTGATGGCTGTTTGATGGCACGCGGTGAGCTAAAACGCTTTCGTCATAACGATATGGACGATCTCGACCGCGTTCTGGGCAATCTGCCAGCGGGTGCCGGTAAGTTGGTGGTGATCGACGGTGTCTACAGCATGGGGGGTGACATTGGTCCGGTGCCAGCAGTCGTGGAGATTGCTAAAAAGTATGGTGCGCGGGTGATGGTCGATGATGCACACGGAATCGGCGTGACCGGGGGGGGGCGCGGCACGTCCCACCATTTTGGTCTGACTGATGAGGTCGATCTCATCATGGGGACGTTCAGCAAGAGTTTCGCCTCAATCGGTGGGTTTATCGCCGGTGATGAAGAGATTGTGCATTTTATCCGGCACCATGCTCGTTCGCTGATCTTCTCCGCCGCACTGCCAGCACCTAATCTGGCGGCGGTGATGAAGGCACTGGATATTATCGAGTCCGAGCCGGAGCATGTACGCCGGTTGTGGGATAACGCCGACTATATGCGTGATGGCCTCAAGAGCCTGGGGTATGATGTCGGCAGCAGCAATACACCGATTATCCCGGTGTATATCCGCGATGATTACCGCACCGTTCTGGCATGGCACGCGCTGATTGACAACGGCGCGTACACCAATCCGGTGCTGCCACCGGGTGTACCCCCGAATTGTAGCCTGCTGCGTACCAGCTATCTGGCGACGCACGAACGGGAACACCTGGACCGGGCGCTGCGGGCTTTCGAAATTGTCGGATATAACCTCGACCTGATCCCGGAGCCTGACCGCGAAACGGTGTAGAAGATAGGCCGAGATCGACAATCAAAAAAGGGCGCTCATTGCGCCCTTTTTTTGATTCTGTAGTATTGCCGCGGCGTTAATCTGCCGCTGCGGTTTGTTCGGTGGGTTTGGTTTCATCCGATTTACCGAACACCGATAGACGGCGGTGCAGCGGATACAGCAGGCTGAATGCCACCGGTACGACGATCAGCGTGAGCAGCGTGCTGCTGAACACACCGCCGATCACAACCGTACCCAGTTCTGCGGCGATAATGGCTCCCTCGGAGAGGCCGATTGCCAGCGGCGTAAGGGCGATGATGGTCGCTAGCGAGGTCATCAGGATGGGGCGCAAGCGCCGACCACCGGCTTCGATCAGGGCTTCTTGCATGTCCATACCGCGCTCGCGGCGGTTGGACAGCACACGGTCGATGAGAACAACGGCGTTGGTGATAACCAGACCGATGAGCATGAGCAGACCGATCAGCGCCGAGATACCCAGCACACGCTCGGAGAGGGTCAGTGCGATGGCTGCACCTACCGGAGCCACCATGACACTCAGAATGATCGACAGCCAGTAGACAAGCGACTGCATGGTGAAGATCAGGATGATCACCACAATGATGATCGCCAGTCCCATCGCAATCGGCAGGCTGTTGAAGCCTTCGGTCTGAATTTCGCTGCTGAAACCCTGGCTGATTGTCACGTTCTCGTTGTTCTGGACTTCTGGCAGTGCCTTAATGGCGGCGATGGCGTCCTGGGTGACACCAATTGTATTTTCGGTTTCCAGTTCACCGGTGTACGACAGGGCCGACTCCAGGTTGATGCGGATGTAGGTCGGCGGACCATCACTGCTGCCAGTTGCGCTCAGATTGCTGGTCACGTTGGTGATACCATCAATACCGTTCATCGTCTCGATGATGAGTGGATCGAGTTCGGCCAGGTCTTCCGGCGGACCGGAGGCAATAACTGTCAGCCCGCCGAATCCGCCTTCGGCCAGCGAAGCGCTCGATACCGTTACGTTGTCTTCGCCATTGAAGATTTGTTCGGCGGCTTCACGAATCTGTTGGGTGTATTCATTTAGTTCTTCACCTGTTACCCCGACCTCAAGGATGACGGTGAGGTTGGCTGCGTTCTCGGAGATACTGCCGCCGCCGCCTATCAGTGCCTCAAAACCGGCACCGCCACCGCCGACCGTGACCTGGAGACTGCTGAGGGTGTCCTCCGGGATGATATTATCGATCTCCTGCTCCATCTTGCGAACCAGTTCATTCGTTTGCGTGATACGATAGTTGGGTGGCAACTCAACGTTGACGCTGATCTGTGGTTCGCCAAAGTCGGGCAGGAAGGCAAAGGGACGCTGACCGAACAGGTAGAAGCCGAAGATCATTGATGCGAACGCCAGCGCCAGAACGGTATATTTGCTGAGGTTGCTGGAAAGCGCCAAGCGCAGCACCGGACGGTAGTAGTTAGCGATCCACATGTCGCCTTCGTCCGGTATCTGGTCGGGGTCGATGAACAGATAAGCCAGTACCGGCACGACGGTTACGGCGACGATGAACGATCCGGCCAGCGCGTAAGTCACGGCCAGACCGAAGGGCAGGAAGAAGGCACCGATGATACCCCCTGTCAACCCCAACGGCAGGAAGACCACCATAGCGATGAGTGTCGCCACGAAAATCGCCGCTGAGACGTCGCGTGTGCCTTCCAGGACCGCCTGCCGTTTGTTTTCCGATGTAATTTCCGACATCTCCAGGTTGCGGAAGATGTTTTCCAGCACCACGATGGAGTCGTCTACGACACGTCCGATGGCGACAGTCAGACCGGAAAGCGTCATAATGTTCATGGTCAGTTCTTCAGGGAAGAGCCGGATCAGAAAGTTGAAGAAGCCCGAATCCTCCGCCAATGGTTCCAGCACTCCGTACATGGCTGGTGAGACCCAGTGCATACCGACCAGTGCTGTCAGAATCGACAGTGGAATACTCACACCGATTACGATGGTGGCCCGCCATGCTGGATCGGGCAGTTTGCCCGGCCAGATCATAATCACGGCCCCGGCGACAATACCAGCGATGAGCAGAACACGAACCACTACATCGGCCTGAGCGAATGCCTCACCGAAGTCGTTGCCTGCGTTCTCATAACCGAGCATGACCAATCCGAGCAGCAGGGCCAGGAAGACGAACAACATGATGGCACCCACACGGCGGCGACCTTTCAGGTTCCAGGTTCCGCTGCTGAGGAAGATCAGAATGATGATAATCGCGAACACCGCACCCAGGCTGCCTTCACGGACTACACCGCTGATGGACTCCTCGATGAAGCTCGACTGCTCGAAGATGATGCCGACTTCGATGTCATCGTTGCTGGCATCGATTTCGTTCAACATCAGGTCTTCGACATCGGCAAAGGTGCTGACAGTGTTGGCATCCGCGTCTTTGAACACTGTAACGAAAAGGCTGGGCTGTCCGTTGGTGCGTGTGACCTGGGACTCCGGCGTGAACTGTTCGCCGCCTTCTGCGGCTCGCTGCTGCAGGTCTTCGGGCAATAGCGCCAGCACGTCTTCCGAGAAGAGTTGCAGCGCTCTGGCACTGAGATTTTGCAGCACCGTTACATCGCGGTTGACGATGTATTCCATCGCCTCGACTGGCATGTTGCCCAGCAGCGCCGGAGCGAAATTTGCGCCCTGCGCACTATCGAAGAGGCTGTTAATCAGTGCGGCGGCATCCTCGTAAGAATACCCTTCCGGGAAACGGAAGAAGTCGTCGGCGCTGTCGAGTTCGATCTGGTAAGCCGACTCAAGGAAGCTCCACTGTGGGTTGAGTGCCGGTGCATCCGGGTCCGCCGGGGCGATGTTGGTGGTATATAGTGCCTGGAGTTCGGCAAAGGCCGAATCCTGCTCGCCGCTGGCGATAGCGCGGACCGTATCGGCGACATCGTTGTCGAGATCGGCCAGTATATCTTCCGGGACCGTCTGGATGGTCTCCTGCGAAAACTGAACGATGATCTCCGGGTTGAGGTTGCTCCAGAAAGCCGGTTCCTCACGCAGCCAGACATCAATGGTGCTGGGGGACAGGCTGTTGAACAGCCGGACTTCGTAGCTGTCAAACTCGGCGGGGATGTTCTCGTCAATGGTGTTGAGGACCGACGACGGTTGTCCGTCACCCAATGCCACGATGTCCTGGGCCGTCTCAATCGGTTGATCGGCAAACTGGGGTTGGCTCGCCAGCAGGTCCCAGGCATCACCCAGTGGACGCGGTGTGCGTTCTTGTACATCCTCTGGCAGCAAGGCCAGAACATCGTCGCTGATGAAGCGCAGGGCGTCTTCGCTCAGGGTGTCGAAGGCGTCAGGCTGATTTTCCAGGATGAATTCGACCGCATCTACCGGCAGACCACCGATCAGATCGCCAAGCTGGCCGGTGGCTTCTTCTGATGAGGCAAGCTGGTTCATGAAGCTGGTAAATCCACCCGGCAGGCGCAGCAGATCGTCGGCGGTGTCGATTTCGCTGCCCAGGAACTCGGATAGCAGTCCCCAGGCGTCGTTCAGGGCTGGTCCTTCTTCGATGGTTTCTTCAACCGGTGGTTCTTCAACGGAGGGGGCGTCATCTGGTGTGTCGGCCATATCCGCCGGTATGATGTCCAGAGCGCGAACATCGTCATTGAAGAGTGCGAAAACACCTGGTTCCAGCGATTCGATGAAGCCGTCTTCTTGCGCAGCCAGATAGGTGATGACTTCGGGTGTCAGTGACCCGATCAACTCTGCGGGATCGACCGGAAGCATCATGTTGAGCATGGGGGCGATATTGGCTGGCGGAGCGCCGACCAGATTGAGAATTGCGGCGGCGTTCAGGCTGTCACCGCCAAAAAGACCGGCGGATTGTTCGGGCAGTTCGACGTTCAGCAGGTCGTCGGCGGTGTCGGTTTCTCCGCCCAGGGTCTCACCCAGTTGTGACCACACATCGGGCAGCGCGGGTGGTTCATCGTCTGTCTGCGGCAGCAGTGAAGCGAATACTTTGCCGTCGATAGCGGCCTGTTCGATGGTGCCGGTGGCGGTCACATTGAAAGCGGCCAGGGGGATGTCGGTGAAGCTGAAGGTGATGATCGATGGTGATTGAATGAGCCAGGGGTCGGGCAGGTCCACCGGTGGGCGTTCGACTGTTTCACCCGTGATCGTCTCCGCCAGGGCAGCAGCGGCGATCTGGTCACGGGTGAAACCATCCATGCTTTCAATGAAGCCCTCGCTTGCCAGAATGACATCCAGCACATCGGGAGCCATCGCCACCAATTGATCGGCCTCGAAGTAATTTACCATCGCTGGCTCAATTTCAAGCATCTTGTTGACGGTTTCCACCGTCAGATCGTCGGTCTGGCCCAGGACACCCGAGAGTGTGCCGTCCTCGTAGAAGGTTGTGAGCAGTTTACCCAGTGAGTCGGTGCCGGTTTCAATTTCCAGCAGATCGTCGGCGGTGTTGAAATGATCAAATGCCTGCCAGCTTTCCGGCAGTGATGGGGCTGTCTCCGGTATGGTGAAGGTCTGCTCGCTCAGTGTATCGACAGCACTCTGATTCAGAGCGTTTACACCGTCCACTCGATCGGATACAACATCCCAGACTTCGGGAGAAAGGCTCAGGAGCAGGCTCCGGGCTTCCTCTTCGACTTCACCACCAAAGATGTTTTCTTCACCGGGCAATGTCTGGCCGCCTTCTACGGTCACGTTGGCGACCGTTTCGATGGTCCGAAGCTGCGGGACAACCTCGGTGTTGACCAGTTGTTCAAGGGCGCTGGTGGCACTGGCGGCTGCGTCGGTCTGGCCTGCCAGATACACCAGGGCGGCTTCGACCGAGTTGTCTGCCATCACTTCCCAGACTTGCGGTGATAGCTGGAACAGGAAGTTGGGACTGGTATCGGCCAGATAAACGATGGTTTCTGGTGTCAGTTCGCCCAGGAGGTTGCGGGCGTCTTGCGATGCAATGTCTATCTGGCGCTGTGGCAGCCACACGCGGTCGATGGCGGCCTGGATGTCATTCCGTAGATTTTCCTGGTTCAAGCCGAAGTCATTATAGGCGGTGATAAATGCGCCGAACGATCCGGTTGTGTTGGACTCGATGTTGATGATGTCATCAATTGTGTCGAGTTCTTTCTCGACGCGGGCAGTCAGCACGGTTAATACTTCGTCACTGGTCATGCCGGATGCCTGCACCAGGACAAAGGTCTGCGGGAGTTCAATCGGTGGGAGGAGTTCTTGATTGAGTTCGTTGGCCGCGACTACACCCAGGGTCAGCAATATGCCAACCAGGACAATAGTCAGCGCCCGGAAACGTAGAGACAGGGTGGTGAACAAGTTGATGATGAATCTCATCGGCTACCTTTCATGGGAATCGTGCGATTTAGAAAGTGCTTCTTCTAACGATTCGACGATCAGTCGTTGACGTTCAATGGGTAGAACTCGGAGCAATTCGATGATGCGGTCGGTTTGCCTTTCCTCTACTGTTTTGACAAGTTGTTGGCCCTGATTGCCCAGATGCAAGCGCATGATGCGCCCGTCGGACTCATCGGGAACACGCCGGACGAGATCGAGTGATTCAAGATGGCGAACACCGACAGAGACCGATGCCTGGGTGATATTCAGGCGCTCAGCTACGTCTTTTTGCGTGATGCCAGGGTATTCCATGATCATACGGAGCGAACGAAGCTGGTTGAGATTCAGCGAGGCCACCGCGTTGTCGAGCTGCTCGGGGTGGGTGAAGCGCGTCAAAGACCAGATGACGCGCATGAAGCGCATGGCTAACTCTTCGGATGGTGACATGGACCTTTAGTTAGTTTAACTAACAACCTTTTCCATCATAAGGTCAAAAGGTCGCATGTCAAGTTAAGCTCATGTGAAAAAAATCCCAATTTTGGGGAAAGGCGACCTGAAATGCTATTTGTATTCGCCGCTGCTGTAGACATACACCGCCGGGCCTTCGTCCTCGGCGACGGTGAAGTCGAACTCGTCGTCGGCCCAGAAGTAGAGCCAGTGGGCATCGGTGACAGTCATGTTGACACAGCCATGACTGCGGCGGAAACCAAAGCCGTCATGCCAGTATGCGCCGTGCAGGGCGATGTCGTCGTCGAAATACAGGGTCCAGGGGACCTCTTCCAGATAGTAGAAGTCGCTCTGGCCCTCAGCGCCGCTCATGATTGTGCGCGGATAGCGCAGGTAGACATGGAACATGCCCTCGTTGGTCGGCCAATCGGCCATTCCCGACGAGACGAGTGAAGCAAACACCGGGCGGTTGCCTTCATAAGCGATGACTACCTGCTCATACAGATCAACGCTGATCCAGCGCTCGGTGTTGATCTCATCGAAGCGCTCGACGGGTTTAATCATGGCGACATTGGTCTGTTTGACCCACTGATCCACACCGATCTGGTACCAGTTCCAGCCATCGATTTCGGTCGTTGCGTAGATGTTGACTTTACTGTAGCGGTAGAGAAAGGGATTGTCATCGGATGGATCGCCGCCAGGAGTTTTGCTGGCGCGGAGATGAACCAGTGTCCATGCCATCGGATAAGGCAGCGGTTCCTCCGGCAGCAGCACACCGGCGAAGCGCGACAGCGCCACATCTTCGGTCAGGGCGTCGGCGGGCATCCATCGACCTTCGCTGGTCTCAGCCCATCCATCTTGAAAGCGTGACACAGTGACGAAGGTGAATCCGTCGCCCAGCGTGCTGACGGGTGAGCCGCCGGGGGCATCATGGCGGTTGGTTGCGCCGTTTACGCGGCGATACACCCGGTCGTATAGAACGTCGTCATCCGGGAAAAGCTGGACAACATCGGGTGCGGGGTAAGCGGCGATTTCGTCCGGTGTCAGACCGACGGTATCCTGTGCCATGACGGATGGCAAAGTCACCAAAGCGATGAAGAAGAAAAGCAGCAGCCTCATAATGGTTGTACTCCATAAATTCGATCTGCTTATACGCTATCATCTGCCGCAGAATCGGGTCAATGCGTTTTGCCCTACGGCAACCCGTCGATTAAATTGCTCTATCCCGATTTTCGACTATACTCTAACTTAGATTGACACTTAGGAGAGGATCATATGAGACTCAAGTCGTTTGCGCTCATACTGGTGGTTATGATGCTGGTGATAGGCAGTGGCGTGTCCGCTGCTGAATTTGAACAGCAGTCCGAGTTTGTGCCGCCTATTGCCGTAGTGAATACCAGTTTTCTGAACGTCCGGACTGGACCGGCAGCCTATTACAGCATCCTGACCACGGTCGTCGGTGGTACGGAACTGCCTGTTCTCGGCATAGCGCCTGATGGAGTGTGGTATCTGGTATCGACGTTGGCCGGTAATGGCTGGCTCAACAGCGAGTTCACACTGCCACGCGGGGATTTCAGCCAGGTGCCAACGGCTGATCCACCCGAAGTGGAAGACACCGATATGATAATGGACAATGGACTGGTCATCGGAGGGGCCGGGGCCTGTGTCCTTTCCAAAGGTGTTGTAGTGAAGCGGACCTTCCCCATTGTCGGCCCGGACGGCACCGGTGATTTCATCAATGACGACAAAGTTTTCTTTGAACCCGGCACCGAAGTCGTGCTTCTGGACGGCGCACTGGACCTGTTCAAAGTACAGTTCCCGGATGGTCGTTCCGGCTGGGTGTATTATCTCGACATCGGTGTGGGTGAAGAGCGGGTACGCGCCACCAACTGCTCGACCGACAGCGTAACGATTCTTGGTTCGACGGATGCGATGGCGGATGCGATTCCATCGGTCGCCGGCCAGCCCTCGCAGGCCGCTGCACGGGTGGTTGTCAACACGGGTAATCTCAACATCCGCAGCGGCCCCGGCGCGCAGTTCACCGTTGTGGCGACGGTCGCCGGTGGCACGGAACTGGCGGTGGTCGGCTTCGCCCCTGACGGTGTGTGGTATCTGGTTGAGGGTACATTTGGACGCGGGTGGCTCAACAGCGAATTTACGCTCTTCCGCGGTGATGGTCGCAATGTGCCGGTGGTGCGCGGTGCGGTCGGTGATCTGGCCCAACCACAAGTCACAATCACTGATGCGGTGACTCTCTATGCTGCACCAGACCTGACGTTAGGTACCGTCGGTGCGATTTCCGGCCCGATTGATGTGCCAGTGGTGGCCCGGACAGCCGACGGTGTTTGGGTCCAGATTGACACGCCGCTTGGCTACGGCTGGATTCCGGCCAGCGGTCTCGTCATCACGGGCGACCAGTCACTGGTGCCGGTGGTGGCGGATTAACCCAATTTTTTCCTCGTTTCGGACGCCAAAAATGGCGTCCGAAACGAGGTTGTTCTGTAGGGACGGACGGCATTCTTGCCGTCCGAGATTTCGATCCCTACGCATCCAACCGGAACGGGTTGAACTGCGTCTCGTAGTCGTAGTAGTCCTCGTTTTCAGCGCGTTTGAGGCCGGTGACGACCTGTAATGTCACCGGCGTCAGCAGCACTTCGATGCCGACCTTGAGAATGTAGTTCGTGACCACCAGCGAGATGAATATCTCTGGCGGGAAGACACCGAGCGCGGTGGCGATGATGAAAAAGACGATAGTGTCTAATCCCTGGCCCACCAGCGTGCTGCCGATGGTGCGCGTCCACAGCCATCGCCCCTGCGTGGCGACTTTCATCTTTGCCAACACATAGCTGTTGCTGAACTCACCGATCCAGTAGGCGATGAGGCTGGCGATGACCAGTCCGGTGATGCCGCCGAGAACGGCGTTGTAGGCGTCCTGGCCGACGCTGGCGCTCCACTCGGATTCGGCTGGCAGCACGCCCGTCAGCCAGATGAAGAAGGCCATGATGGCGCTGGCGGCGAAGCCGGTCCAGATCACGCGCCGCGCCCGTTGATAGCCGTAGACCTCGGTCAGGATGTCGCCAAAGATATACGAGATGGGGAAGACCAGGGTCCCGGCGTCGAAGAGCAGGGCTAACGGCCCCAGGCTGATTCCCAGGTCGATGATTTTGGCGCTGCTGAGCAGGTTGCTTAGAAGCAATGTGGTAACAAACAGCGCCATCACAAAATCGTAGTAACGATACGTCCGGTTCATCGAAACCTCCGTGCTAAACTGCGTCCATTATACGGCACTCGTGCTACAATAAGACCATTCAATTTCGTGGGAGTGATGCTATGTCGCGCAAACAACCGCTTGATTTCCGCAAGGA
>CAYQJO010000020.1:0-24869 GCA_964417785.1 uncultured Anaerolineaceae bacterium
CATGCACGAAGCGGTCGGTATTTGCGCCGGTGGTCTGAGCGATAACTTTGGTCAGCCCCGGTTGGGTGTCATTCAGGTATTGTGTCACCACCGGACTCGATGTGCCGATGGCCTGTGAAATGCGATTATTCAGTCCGTCATAGGCATAGGCCGTCAGTTCAGCCGGTGTGCCGGTGTCCACCTGGATCATGCGGTTGGCGCGGTCCCAGGTGTATGTGTTCACGCCATCGCTGGTCAGATTGCCGTTGGCATCGTAGGTCAGCGCATTCGTGCCGTCGCTGGTCATTGCGACTCACACTTCAAAACCTGCCAGATGCGCCAGTTATTAATGCCGCCTCGATAAACCGCCCATCAGCTTCTATAATGGAAAACACAATCGAGCGATCAGGGATGATAGTCATGTCACAACCGTTGAATTTCCAGCAGGCCATCCTCAAACTGCACGAGTTCTGGGCCGACCAGGGCTGTGTCATCTGGGAACCCTATAACATCCAGGTCGGTGCCGGAACCGGCAACCCGGCCACACTCCTCCGCGTTCTCGGACCCGAACCCTGGCGCGTCGCCTATGTTGAACCCAGCATCCGCCCCGACGACGGACGCTACGGCGAAAACCCCAACCGTATGCAGCGCTTTTACCAGTATCAGGTCATCCTCAAGCCCGATCCCGGCAACCCCCAGGAGATTTACCTGCAATCACTCCAGGCCCTGGGCATTAACCCCCGCCAACACGACATTCGCTTCGTAGAAGACAACTGGGAATCACCCGCGTTAGGAGCCTGGGGCCTCGGCTGGGAAGTCTGGTTGGACGGCCAGGAAATCACCCAGTTTACCTACTTCCAGCAAGCCGGTGGTCTGGAATTGGAGCCGGTCTCGGTCGAGATCACCTACGGCATCGAGCGGATCGTCCTGGCGCTGCAAAACAAAAATTCTGCCTGGGAGATCGACTGGCTCTCCGGCATCACTTACCACGACATCATGTTCAACGAGGAAGTCGAACACTGCCGCTACTTTTTTGATGTGGCCGATGTTGATGCGCTCAAGCAGGTCTACGACACCTACGAGCGCGAATACTACCGGGCGCTGGAAGGCGACGCCCTCATCAGCGCCTACGACTACGTGCTGAAGTGCAGCCATCTGTTCAATGTGCTGGATACACGCGGCGCAATCGGCGTGACCGAACGCGCCAGTTATTTCCGCCGCATGCGCGATATGACCCGCACCATCGCCCGCCAGTATGTCGCCAAACGGGAAGAACTGGGCCATCCCCTGATGAAAATGGCCGAAAAATGGCAGCCAAAACCGGCGCAACTGGCCGAGAACGTCCCGGCCCAATCCCCGCCGACCGAACCCGCTGATCTGCTGCTGGAAATCGGCGTCGAAGAACTCCCGGCGCACGATGTGGACGACGCCCTGGACCAGATCGAAGCAGCAGCCCAATCTGTTCTGGCTGATTTGCGCCTCCATTATGAGATGCTCAAGGTCTATGCCACCCCGCGCCGGTTGGTGATCCATGCGCAAAATCTGGCACCCCGCCAGACCGACATTGAGACCGTCGAGAAAGGCCCACCGGCCAACCGCGCCTTCGATGAGGATGGCAATCCAACCAAAGCCGCCCAGGGATTCGCACGCGGTAAAGGTGTGGATGTGAGCGCCTTGCAGGTTGAAAGCATCGATGGCGGCGATTATGTGACGGCCCTGGTGCGCGAAGAAGGCCAGCCGACAGTCGCCGTACTGGTGGACGCTCTGCCCAAACTGATCGACTCGATCAAGTTCTCGCGCTCCATGCGCTGGAACGAGACACGGGCGACATTTTCGCGTCCCGTCCGCTGGATATTGGCGCTTTTCGGCGGTAGTGTGATTCCCTTCTCATATGCGGGTGTGGTCAGCGGTAGCATAACGCGCAGTCTGCGGCCATACGGTGCCGAGCCGCAACAGGTGGCCGACCCACAGGGCTATTTCGACGCCATGAAGCAGCAGGCGATCATCCTGGATCGAGAAGAGCGGCGCGAGATGATCCAGAAGCAGGTCAATGCACTGGCCGAGCAGGTCGGTGGCCGGGTACCCGTTATGCCGGCACTGCTGGCCGAGGTGACCAATCTGGTCGAGGCACCGACGGCGCTGCGCGGTGAGTTCGAACACCAATACCTGGAACTGCCGCGTGATGTGCTGGTAACCGTCATGCGCAAACACCAGCGCTATTTCCCGGTCGAAGATGCGGCGGGCGACCTGATGCCCTATTTCATCGCCGTCCGCAACGGGGATGGCGAACACCTGGACAAGGTGATTCACGGCAATGAGCATGTCATCCGGGCGCGGTTCAGCGATGCCGACTTCTTCTACCGCGAGGACCTCAAGAAGCCGCTGGCGGCGTATCTACCGCGCCTGGATACGCTGACATTCCAGGAAAATCTTGGCTCCATGCTGGCGAAGAACGAGCGGGTTGCCGGTCTGGTGGTCGAGTTGGGCGACCTGTTGGGGATCGATTTCGCCGATGTCACGGTGGCGCAGGAGGCGGCGGAGATTGCCAAAGCCGATCTGGCGACCAGTATGGTTGTGGAGATGACCTCGCTCCAGGGCATTATGGGACGCGAGTACGCCCTCAAGAGCGGATACAGCCAGGAGGTCGCCGACGTGGTTTTTGAACACTGGCTGCCACGCTCTGCCGATGATATTCTGCCCGCCAGCCACGCCGGGATGCTGCTGGCGCTGGCGGATCGTCTGGACAGTCTGGTCGGGTTATTCGCCGCTGGTCTGGCTCCCAAATCTACCGCCGATCCTTATGGACTGCGCCGGGCGGCATTGGGCATTATCCAGATCATGATCGACAATGCGCTGGATGCCGATCTGAAGGCCGCCGTTAATCTGGTGGCGGAAGCGCAGCCGGTGCCGGTCTCTGCTGAGCATAAAGCCCAGGTTCTCGACTTCATCGCTGGCCGCCTGCGGGTGTGGCTCCAGGACAGCGGCTGGGCGGTCGATGTGATCAACGCCGTGTTAGCGGAACAGAGCAGCAACCCCTACCATGCGCTTCAGGGTGTGGAGCAGCTTTCGGTGTGGGTCAGACGGGATGATTGGGAACTGATCCTCGACGGTTTTGCCCGTTGTGTGCGCATCACGCGGAGCGAGTCCGAGACCTACCCGGTTAACCCTGATCTATTCCAGCAGCCGGAGGAGAACGCCCTCTATGACGCCTATCAGTTAGCCCATGCCAGGCTGGATAGCAACGTGGATTCCTTCCTGCGGGCCTTCGCGCCGATGATCCCGGCCATCAACGCCTATTTCGGCAGCGGCAAGGGCGACGGTGTGCTGGTCAACGCCGAAGACCCGGCCATCCGCAAGAACCGGCTGGGCTTGCTGCAAGCGATCAGCGCCATGCAGCAAGGCCGCGCTGATCTGAGCGAACTGGCAGGATTCTAAGTGATGCAAAACCGTTATCCAGGCGTCAATCCGCACCTGAACAGCCGCCTGCAACAGCCGGGCGGCTATTGGCGCAGCTTCCATCATGCATGCGTGAAATCGCCTATTCCGGCAGTTGAGGCAGGGTCTCGCTGTAAATCCAGTCTTCGAGAAAATCGACTAATTGTTCGCCGCTGATGTCTTCGGCGACGGCGATAAAATCGGCAGTGCTGGCGTTGCCGTAGGCAAAGCGGCTGGCGTAGGTGCGCAGGATGTCGAAGAAGATATCATCACCGACCCGCAGTCGCAGCGCGTGCAGGACCAATGCGCCGCGCACATAAACCGAGCGGTTGAAGAGATCATCCGGCGATGGGCTGCCGGGTGCGTGCATCTGGCGTTGGACGGCGAAATTGTAGAAGTTATCGGCGGCCTGCATCATCTCTTCTGTTCCCAGGCGGTGTTCCACCCATAGTAGTTCGCTGTAGGTGGCGAAACCTTCGTTGAGCCAGATGTCGTCCCAGGAGGCCAGAGTCACACTGTTGCCGAACCACTGGTGTGCCAGTTCATGTGCGACAATATTTTCACGGGTGTGGCGACCGAAAATCGAAAGCGTCTGTGTCTCAAGTGCGACCGGGAAGTCCATATCCATCACCATCGCGCCGTAGACCTCAAACGGATAGGGGCCGAAGACCTCGCTGAAGAAAGCGATCATCTCACCGGTGCGCAGATGAGGGGAGCGCACAGCGTCGGTGGCGTCCAGTGGATAGAAGTTGCGGATCGGCACAGTCCCGTTGATAAACTGCGGTTGGAAGCGCCCGATGTTGACCGTCACCAGATAGCTTGCCATCAGGTCGCCGGCTTCCCAGAAGTAGGTTCTCTGGTCGCCCTCGGTAAGCGTATCGACCAGCAATCCGTTGGCCGCCACCATATAGGGCCGGTCTACCGTAATGATGAAACTGTAGGTGGCTTTGTCCAGCGGGTGGTTGTTGACCGGGTACCAGCTCGATGACCCGGCGGGTTCGCTGAGGGTGTAAACGGCGGTTTCGTAGCGCATCCAACCGTCAAGAATGTTGCCCCGCCCCTCATTGGGGATGCCGCTGTAGGTCACGGTCACGGTAAAGGGATCGTCCTGTTGCAGACGTCCCGCTGGCGTGATGGTCAGTTCAGAGCCTTTACGGCTGAACGCCGCCTGCACGTCGTCAACGGTGATGGTATCAATCGTCAGACCGCGAAAATCCAGATTGAATGCGATCAGTTCCTGGGTGGCGATGGCTTCTATGGTTGTGAAGCCGTCGATGATATTTTCGCCCATGTCTACATCAAGATTGATGGTATAATGTTGGACATCGTAACCACCGTTGCCCAGACCGGGGTAAAAGGGATCGCCCAGGCCGGGATCGCCCTCCTGAGCCAAAACAGGAATCGTCACGAAAACGACCAATAAGAGAATCAAACGTCGGCACATGGTCATATACTCCTGATCTTGTGACCCAGTATAGCATGGTCCGATTTTCCGTTGCAGGACCATCATGGCAACTATATAATGGTGTATCCAACGCTGGATTAAAGGTTCAGAATGTCTGTTACGGAAGAGATTAAAGCCAGGTTGGATATTGTCAGCTATATCCAACAGTATGTGCCGCTCAAGAAAGCGGGTCGCTATTACAAGGCATGCTGTCCATTCCACGCCGAACGCACGCCCTCTTTTGTTGTCAATCCGGATACACAAACATGGCGCTGTTACGGAGCATGTGCGGAAGGTGGTGATCTTTTTTCGTTTGCCCAGAAGCAGCACGGCTGGAACTTCCCGGAAGCGCTGGAAGAACTGAGTAAGGCCGCTGGTGTGGAAGTGCGCAAGCAAACATCGACGGAGCGCGAACAGGGCGAACGATTGGATCGCCTGCGCGGGATCCTGAAGGCCGCTGCCGACATCTACCACCAGCATCTGATGACGGGTGAGGGTCATGATGTGGATGCGGTGCGCGATTACGCCCACCATAAACGCGGCCTGACGGATGACACCCTGCACCGATTCCAGATCGGTTATGCGCCTTCCGGTTGGCAGAATATGCTGGAAGAACTGAAACACCTCGGTTACGACGAGGAGGAGATTGTCGAGTGTGGGTTGGTGATCCGTAACGACCAGGGGCGCGTTTACGACCGCTTTCGAAACCGGCTGGTGATGCCGATCCGCGATATACGCGGGCGTGTCATCGGTTTTGGTGCGCGGGCGCTGGACCCGGACGATAATCCCAAGTATCTGAACTCACCGCAATCCGATGTGTTTGATAAAAGCCGGACCCTGTTTGGATTGGACCTGGCGAAAGACACCATCCGTGACCAGGAGACGGTGGTCATCGTTGAAGGCTATATGGACGTTATCCAGGCCCATCAGGCCGGATTCACCAACGTGGTCGCCCAGATGGGTACCGCCATGACGGAAGCTCAGATCAAACTGGTTGCACCCCGCTACGCCCACAAGATTATCATGGCGCTGGACTCGGATGCTGCCGGTCAGAATGCTACCCGGCGCAGCCTGGAAACGGCGCGGAAGGTGCTGGCTGCCGATTTCAGCGGTCAGTTCTCAGTCGATATACGTGTCCTGCAAATACCAGGGGCTAAAGACCCCGACGATCTCATCCGCGAGTCGCCGGATCAATGGCTGGATGAGGTTCAGAAAGCGCTGCCGGTCGCGGATTTTGTCATCGGTATGGAGACGGCCTCGCTGGCCCCGGATGCCAGCCTGCAAGAGCGCGAGATGGCCGCCCGCCGGATTCTGCCGCTGTTGGTGGCGTCCGAGAACAATATGATCCGGCGCGAGAACATCCAGAAGTTGGCGCTGCGTTTGCGCATCGGCGAGCGCGATTTGCTCAACTGGGCTGACACACAGAAGATGGAAAAACCGCGACCGGCAGCCCCCGAACCACCACCGCTCGATTACGAGTCGATGGAGCCGCCGCCGGAAATCGAAGACGAGATCTATGAACCGCCGCCACCGCTTGATCTACCGGAGGCCCATACGCTGCGGCTGTTATGCCGTAACCCGGATGTTTACTATCAGATCAACCGCAAGTTCCGCGAACTGGCGATGAACGACATGCAGTTGGAGAGCGGGCCGTTGTGTGATCTGGGGACAGCGGATTTCAGCCATGCGGATTATCGTCGCATTATGGAGGTCTTTACTGGTGCCATCAGCCAGCATGACATGGAGATTGAGGAATACCTGCGCGAGCATATGGATTTGGCATTGATGCCCGTACTCGAGGCCTTGCTGGCCGATGATCGGGAGGTCATCAGCCAGACCATCGGGCTGCGATTTGGCGAGGATGTGATGGTATCGTACAATCAGCATCAGCGTTATGCGCAGCCCGGTCGGGGGCTTGCCGAATCATTGACGCGAGCTATTCAGTTACGCCACCGGCGTTTGAAACGCGAATGGGGTGAGCTGAGCTTGATACAGTTAGAGTTTCAAAATGCTGGCGATAAGCGCAAAGCGTTCGAACTTCTGGGGCAGGTTACTCTGTCGAAGCGAGCTATCGAACGTCTGGATATGGAAGTGCAGCATCAGCGCAGTCAGTTAGCCTGACAGCGTGGAAGGGGAATTATGGCGAAGAAGCGTGAAAAACCGGCAGACGAAAACCTGGAAGATACATTCGATCTGGAAGACGATGATGAAGATATGGAGGATGAGTCCACTCTGGACGATTTCATCGATGAACCCGATGAAGATGATCTCGATGAGATAGACGACGATGCCATTGCTGCTGAGGCCGCTAACCTGGATGCGATCTCGCTGGCGGATGACCCGGTTCGCATGTATCTGAAAGAGATCGGACAGGTGCCACTGCTGGATACCAACCGTGAAATCTGGCTGAGTACCCAGATGGCCGCCGAACGGTTGATGCAAAGTCTGACCGATCAACTTGCCAGCGACACCATGCCACATCCTGTGGAGGTAGTTCAACTGGCCTACGACCACATCGCGAAAAACTGGCAACTGCTGTTGGAAGAGTCAGAGAAGTTCGAGGAAGGATCGCCCGATCTACGGTCGGTCATTGATGAAATCCAGCAGGTGACGTCCAACTGGGATGTCACCAGCGAGTCCTATGTGCGCCGATATTTGCGCCAGCGGGATTGGGGCCGCGACGAGAAGTGGACGAGTCTGGCGCAGAAGTTATTTGAGGTCATACACGCTCTTTATCTGATTCCGTTTGACCAGCAGATCGAGCTTCGACGCTACTTCCGCGAGAACGAGTCGCTGCCGCCACGTGAGTTGTTCCAGCAGTGGTTGTTCTCCAACGAGGATGCTGTTGAAGACCTGCCGTATCTGTTCGAGCAGATCGAACTCCATGCGGAGAACGCTGCCGAGTCGCTCACTCGCGCCAATCTACGTCTGGTAGTCAGTGTTGCCAAGCGCTATATGGGGCGCGGCATCAACTTCCTGGACCTGATTCAGGAAGGCAATATTGGCCTGCTGCGGGCGGTTGCCAAGTTTGATCATACCAAAGGCTACAAATTCAGCACTTATGCGACCTGGTGGATTCGTCAGGCGATCAGCCGTGCCATCGCCGACCAGGCCCGCACCATCCGCATTCCGGTGCATATGGTTGAGACCATCAATCGGCTGATGCGTGTCCAGCGGCAGTTATTGCAGCAGCTTGGGGCCGAGCCGAGCGCCGAGCAGATCGCTCTGGAGATGGATTTGCTCACGGCGGAGGAGACTGAAGCCATCAAATTGCTGCGTAAGAACGGCACCCACCTGGACCCCAGCTTGCAGCGCAAACTGCGGCGGGCGGCGCAGAAAGTACGCAAGATCATGCGGATCAGCCAGGAGCCGATGAGCCTGGAAATGCCCATCGGTCAGGAAGATAGCAGCATTCTGGGCGATTTCATTGAGGATGACAAGGTGATGGGGCCGGTCGATGCGGCCAGCCGCCAATTGCTCAAGGAGCAGATTCGGTCGGCGTTGGGTGTGTTGAGCGACCGCGAGCGCGAGGTTCTGGAAATGCGGTTTGGCCTTCAGGACGGGCAGGACCATACCCTGGAGGAGGTTGGCCGGCATTTCGGCGTGACTCGCGAGCGTATCCGCCAGATCGAAGCCAAAGCCCTGCGCAAGCTGCGCCATCCCACGCGCAGCCGCCAGCTACGTGACTACCTCGAGATGTAGTGGCAGCATAATGGTAAAGGTGGTGCCAACGCCCACCTCACTTTCGGCGCAGATACATCCACCGTGCTGCTGGACAATCGCTTTGACGATGGACAGCCCCAACCCGGTGCCTTCCGAATCGTCATTGTTGTTGCGCTGAACCCGGTAAAACTTCTCAAACAGATGGGGCAGGGCGTCCTTCGGGATGCCCATCCCGTTATCTTTGATGATGATGACGATTTCCTGATCCTGAACACGCCCTTCCACTTCCACACGGCCATTGTTAGGCGTGTACTTAATGGCGTTGGAGATGAGGTTGTTCAACACCTGTCCCATGCGGGTGCGGTCAATCGTGATACGCTGGTCATCCTCAGGCAGGTTGACCACCAGATCGATATTTTTCTCATCGGCGGCAAACAGGAAACTATCGATACACATGTTCATGAAGTGGTTGAACAGGGTGCGTTCCGGTTCCAGTGCCATGCCGGATTCGATGCGGGCCAGATCAAGCAGGTCGCGGATGAGCCGGTTCATGCTCTCGGCACCCATCAAAATCTGTCCCAGGTAGTTGCGGTCTTCTTCATCGGTGATCTTGCCGCGCCGCAGCAGCAGCGTGACGTAACCGACAATGACACTGATCGGATTCTTCAAATCATGTGATACGGTGCGGACGAATTCGTCTTTGAGCCGATTGACTTCCTCGAAGTGCGCCTTTTCCTTGTGGCGTAGTTCCTCGATTTCTAGCCGCTGGTGATAGAGCGTAAGCTGGCTTTCGATGCGGGCCATCACTTCCTCAACCTGGAAGGGCTTGGTGATATAATCCACGCCGCCCATCTCGAAGGCTTTGACTTTATCCTGGGTGTCGTCCAGGGCGCTGATGAAGATGACCGGGATGTCGTGTGTCCGTTCATCGGCCTTAAGCTGGCGGCACACCTCAAAGCCGTTCATCTCCGGCATGTTGATGTCCAGCAGCACCAGATCGGGCGGATCAGCAAAGGCCGACGCCAGCGCCATTGGGCCATTCAATGCCGGTCGCACATTGTAATTGCACTTGACCAGCATCGACATCAGCAAATCCAGATTGGTCGGTGTATCGTCTACGACCAGGATCGTACTCATCAGAGCATCTCCGATTCTTCAATCAGGGCAGTGATTTTATCAAAACGATAGTGCTTTACCCAATTGGTCAGCCGTTCAGCCAGATGGGGATGGGTCTGCCGCAGTTCTTTGATGACCGTCTGTGCTGCCTGACTGTCCAGCACGACCGCAGCCTGTCGCAGGGCTTCCAGATGTTCCCGATGGACCCCTTGCAGCAGTCCGGAGAGATTGTTCTGCTCCGCATGGTGGATGCGCATAGCCGCTGGTGTCTCGGCATAGATAAACTGTACACCGAGATGCTGGCTCATTTTTTCCAGGAGATACTCGTTCTGGAAGGGCTTGGCGATGAAGTCATCGCAGCCGGCGTCCATCACAATTTTACGCTCATGGAAGAAGACACTGGCGGTCAATGCGATGATCGGTATGGTCCGGCCTCTGGCGCGTATCTGGCGGGTGGACTCAATCCCGTTCATCACCGGCATGTTGACATCCATGAAGATCAGATGGGGCTGCCATGCTTCGTCAAGTTCCAGGGCTTCCGCGCCGTTAGTGGCGGCCTGCACATCGAAACCGATAAACGTCATCAGCTTGGTGAGCAGACGGCTGCTGTCCAGTTTATCCTCAACGACTAGGATGCGATAGCGCGGCTGGCCGGGAACCAGCCCGACAATCCGCCGCCGCTGCTGCAATTCCTCAGCGATGGGTTCTGTCAGGCGCAGTACCATAATGTCGAAGCGGAAGCGTGTGCCGGCGTTGACTTCACTCTCGACTGTGATGTCACCGCCCATCAGATAGATAAACTCGCGGCTTAGCGTCAGCCCCAGCCCGGTGCCGTCCTGAGTGCCACGTCCACTGCTCGTCTGGGCGAAGGCATCAAACAGCATATCCAGTTCGTCCTCAGCAATGCCGCAGCCGGTATCCTCGACCTCCAAATAGAGGCGGCAGGGGATGGCGTTCGGCGGAACGTTGCTGGTTGGTTGCAGGTCGTGTTCATCTTCGTAGCGGACCCGCAGGCTGATTTTACCGACCTCGGTGAACTTGATGGCATTGTTGAGCAGGTTGAGCAAAATCTGGCGTAGTTTGCTCTCATCGGCGTAAATATACTGCGGTAGATCGTCGACGCCGGTGAAGGTCAGGTCAATGCTCTTGGCTTCCGCCTTGAGCGCCAGCATATCTTGCAGGCTGTAGAGAACCCGGTGCAGGTTGAAGGTGCCAGGTTCGAGGACCACGCGTCCAGCTTCGATCTTGGACATTTCCAGTACGTTGTTTATCAGCGTGAGCAGGTGTTCGCCGCTGCTGATAATCACGTCCAGGTCTTCCTGTCTGTGGTCGCTTTCGGCGGCCATCAATTGGGCAAATCCAATAATAGCGTTCAGCGGTGTGCGCAGTTCGTGGCTCATCTTCGCCAGGAAGGTACTTTTGGCCTGGCTGGCACTCTCAGCCTGCTGTTTGGCATGGTGCAGGGCCTCCTCGGCCTTGCGCTTTTCGGTCACATCAGCGGCGATACCCAGGATTTCGGTTGGGCGGTTGTTTTCATCGCGGGTGAACACCACCTCACGGCTGGAAAGCCAGCGCCATTCGCCAGCACGGTGTTTCATACGATAGTCGATTTCAACGATGTCGTTGGCTGCATCGTGAAAGCGGTCCAGGTGGGCCTGCATCGGAGCCATGTCATCGGGGTGCAGCAGTTTCGAGAAAAACGCACCCCCCATCGCCTGAATCTCCTCCGGTGTGTAGCCGAGGGTATTGGTGATGGCCTGGTTGGCGTAGATATTGCGCCGCTCGTCGAGATTAAGGACATACAGGATGTTCGGTTGAGTTTCCGCCATGCGTTCGATGAAGCGCTGGCTTTCGCGCAGGGCGGCTTCGCTGCGTTTGCGCTCGGTGATGTCGTTGACGACGGTGATTTTCAGCCGTTCACCGGTGCGCCGTTCCAGCAGGACCGCACTGGCGGCGATGGTCAGCGGTCGGCCACTGCGATGGACCACCTGCCATTCCGCCGGGATTTCCGGCTCACCGGCGATGAAACGGTCGTGCAGTTCCTGGGCATACGTATGATTTTCCGGTGGCACGACCAGCGTAAACGGATTACCGAGTAATTCTTCCGGTTGGTAGCCATAGATGTCGCAGTAAGCCCGGTTGACGCGAACGAAGCGCCCCTGCTCATTGGTGATGCAGATACCGACATCAACAGTATTGTAGATAGATGACAGCAGGTTTTCGCTCTCTTCCAGCGCGACCTGTGTCTGGGGCATGTCCGTCTCGATCTGTCGCCACAAATCCCGAATGAGGCTGCGCAGCTCGTCCGAGGACATGTGGTCGTCGTTGAGTGCGCGGTGTATTCGCTCACGCATCCGACTCGGTCCTTCAACAATCGCCAGATATTGTGTTTAATGATAGCTATTCCGTGACTGAATTGGCAGGCCAATTTCCTATGACCGCATCAAAAAAACTACGTTTTTGCCCGATCTGTAGTCACGAGCTATCCCAACGCGAAGAAGGTGGACGGATTCGACCGGTCTGCACCCACTGTGGTTACGTGCATTATGAGAATCCCGTACCGGGCGTCGGATTGCTCATCGAGATGGACGGCGGCATTGTATTGATCCAGCGCGGCCACCCGCCGCATGCGGGCGAATGGGCGCTGCCGAGCGGGTTTGTGGAGGCCGACGAGAGTGCCGAAGAAGCCGCCGTGCGCGAGGCCGAGGAGGAAACCGGCCTTAAGACCGAGATCATTGAGATGATGGGCATTAACTCCTTCCCGGAAGGACCGCCCGTCAGTGGGATCATGATCTTCTACCGTCTGAAGCCGGTCGGTGGCATCTTGTGTGCCGGTGATGATGCCGATGTGGCGCAGGTATTCCCGCCAGATTCCGTTCCCCGGTTGCCCTTTCGCACGCACCGGGAGATCATGGCGGAATGGTTGGAAAAACAGGCGGCGTCCACACCAGCCCATCAGAGCGCACCCCAGGCCGACTTCACCATCCGGCGCTTTGAACCCCGCGACACCGATGAAGTGCTGGCTCTGCTGGCGATGATCCCCGCCAACCGCGAATTGACTGATGCGGAGTGGCATCATGTGGTGCTGCGCCTGCGAGAGTCGCCGATGGTTGAGGTGTGGGTGGCCCAGTCGCACCAGAATCCCACGTTGATTCTCGGCTGTATCGCGTTGTCGGTGGTGCGTGGTCTCACCGAGGGACGTGGCTTCATCAACGATATGGCGGTGCTGCCGACTTATCAGCGGCGCGGTGTGGGAGCCGGTTTGCTGGAAGCGGTGCTGCGGCGGGCTGTCCAACTCAATCTGGCGTCGTTGATGGTCAACACGCAGCGAGCCAACGATCAGGCACGGGCGTTCTATGCAGCATCGGGCTTTTCGACAACGGAAATCCTGCGCCTGCGCATTCGCTGAAACAATGCCATAATTGATAGAAAAGCAAGGGGACAGTCGTGCTGAATCAAAATGAAAGTTTAAGCTGGGTGCGCGGGTACACACGTCGCAGCCGGGGTCTGGTCCCCAACACCTATACAGCGACTTATCACCTGACACAGTTGATGGCCGATGGTTATATTGATCCAGTCGATGGTCAGGCCATGCTGGATGAATCGGGTCTGAGGGAGTTCTGCTGGCAGGTCACCTGGCCGGAGGATTATGAGACACCCGACGAGGATATGGTCAACCGGGTCCACAATGTGCAGGGCTATGTCGTCTTCGTGCATGGCTGGACCGGCAACCACACCATCTGGGAGGAACTGCCCGGCATGGTGGCGCTCGCCAACCGGCGTATGGTCTCGCTGGCGGTCGATCATAACGGCTTCGGTGATACGCGCTTTAGCAATGTCATGCCCGAACTGGAGACCTGTAATCCGCCAGCGGCCATGCGTACATTGGAACGATGGGTGACCCTGATCAAACTGCGCCGCCAGCCCGGTGATCCCAACCGCAAGGTGCTGAACTTTGTCGGTCACAGTATGGGTGGGGCGATGTTGTTCTATCTTAACCCGATTTTTTGGAATGATGGTGAGGTCACGCGCTGTGCGGTGGCTCCGGCACTTTTGCTGGAAGATGAGCAGTACCGTCGTTTTTACACCACACTCGGCATCGGGATCGGCATTTTGCAGCGGGTGGGGCCGCTCAAGGTGGTCGAGCGCTTCATCCGACCGGCCATGGTCGAGACCATTTGTGCCGGTGCCAGCAATCGGGTAAAGGAAATCCACAGCCGCCAATATAATGAAACGGCACGCGGCGTGACTGGCGCGACCTTCATGGCGATGGGGACGTTGAGCAACTGGGAAATCGCCCGCAACTGGGAGTTCTTTCGGGTGACTCTGGCCCATCGGGATCGTCTCGTCGGGCTGACCGGGATGATCGATTTGCTCAGCAAAATGGAGTTTCCGGTCGCCAATGTGCGGGTGGTGCCGGGATCACACTACCCTTTTAGCATCGGTTCCGAAGACCCGCAAAATGCTTTTCTGCATGCACAGAATCGCGACCTGGTGGTGCAGGATGTTTTGACTCTGCATGAGGCCGCCCTCCGGGTACAAAAAGAGGGCCGGCGCGTCGGGTAAGACTTTACGATCGGGGGAAGATGCGTTACTCTTAGACCGCCTCGATGCTCATTTGACAGTTCATCGGGATTATGCTAATCTCTTTCTGACTAATTGTTCGAAAAGGAACAAACGCCGATGACCCTGGACGCATTTGCGCCAATTGGTGCGCTTATCATCCTCGCTGTGGCACTTGCTTTCATTATTCTGAACATCTCCCTGGTCTTCGGTCCGCGCAAACCAACGTCACGAAAAACAGCACCTTACGAAAGTGGTATGAAGCCTATCGGCCCGGCAATTCGCCGCTACCCGGTCAAGTTCTATCTGATCGGTGTGCTGTTTATCCTCTTCGACATCGAAGTGATCTTTTTCCTGCCCTGGGCGGTAGTATTTCGTGATCTCGGTCTATATGGGCTGGTGTTTATGGGGGTCTTCCTTTTCATTTTGACTGTTGGTCTCATCTATGAGTGGAAAAAAGGTGCTTTGGAATGGGAGTAACGCAAAAACTTGGCAATCTGGGCATCGTGACGACAACGTTGGAAGAAGCCATCAACTGGGCGCGTACCGGTGCGACCTGGCCGCTGCTGTTTGGTCTGGCCTGCTGCGCGATTGAATACATGAGTACCCAGGCCAGCAATTATGACCTGGCTCGTTTCGGCATGGAGTTGAACCGTGCCAGCCCACGTCAGGCAGACCTGATGATCGTCGCCGGTCGGGTGACACGCAAGATGGCCCCGGTGGTGCGCCAGCTTTACGATCAGATGGCCGACCCCAAATATGTGATTTCGATGGGCGACTGTGCCTCCTGCGGCGGGGTGTATAATAACTACGCAGTGGTACAGGGTGTGGACGAGATTATCCCGGTAGATGTTTATGTCGCCGGCTGTCCGCCGCGTCCGGAACAATTGATGCATGGCATTCTGACGCTGCACGAGAAGATCAAAGGCCAGCGTCTTGTGGAATGGGCGAATTAACTAACAAAGGATAGTTGATGAACATCCCCGAACCGATCAACCCGGTTGATGCCCTCAAAGAGACTTTCCCCGATGCGGTGCAGGATACGAAAGCATTTCGTGGCGAGACGACCATTGTGGTTGACCCGCCGACCCTGCCGGGTGTGATGCGCTATCTGCGCGATACCCCCGCTCTCATCTACAATTACCTGTCGGACATCAGCGCGGTCGATTACTATCCGGAGTACAACCGACCGGGCCGCTTTGGTGTGGCTTATCATTTGTATTCGATGTTGTATAATCGCCGTTTGCGCGTCAAGGTGTTCCTGGACGAAGATGAACCGGTAGTGCCAACGGTGACTGTGATCTGGCCGGCAGCTAACTGGCTAGAACGCGAGATTTTCGACATGATGGGTATCGAGTTCGACGGACACCCGGATTTGCGGCGTTTGCTCATGCCCGATGATTGGGACGGATTCCCGCACCGGCGCGATTACCCCCTGGGGTACGAGACCGTGCAGTTTTCCTTCAACGTTGAAGAGATTATGCGACACAAACCGTTCGCCAAAGAGTAGGGACGTATGGTTGATACAGCCTTAAGCAGTGAAGTCAAAGAATGGCAGGGCAGCCTGGATGAATTGAAAGGGCTGGTTTCCGAACGGGCCATGACCGGCGAGACCATGCTCCTGAACATGGGGCCGCACCATCCGAGTACGCATGGCGTGCTGCGTCTGCTGCTGGAACTGGATGGCGAGGAAATCGTCTCCTGTATCCCGGATGTGGGTTATTTGCATACCGGCATTGAGAAGAACATCGAGGCCAAGAACTACGAAAAGGGGGTCACGCTCACTGACCGCATGGATTATCTCGCGCCGATGTCGAACAACATGGTGTTTTCGATGGCGATTGAGAAGCTTGGTGAGATTGACGTACCGCCGCGCGGGCAGGCCATCCGCGTCATCTGCCTGGAACTGACCCGCATCGCCAGTCATCTGGTGTGGTTAGGGACGCACGCTATCGACATGGGTGCGATGAGTGTGTTCCTCTACTGCTTCCGTGAGCGCGAGAAAATTCTCGATATGTTCGAGATGCTTTCCGGCCAGCGCATGATGGGGTCCTATTTCCGCCCCGGCGGTGTCTGGCGCGATTTGCGCCCGGAATTTCTGCCAGCGCTGGAGGAGTTTCTGGATTATTTCCCGCCCAAGATCGACGATTACGAAAAACTACTCACGCAGAACCCGATCTGGCTGGACCGTACCCAGGGTGTAGGCATCATTGAGCCGGATGTGGCGCTGGCCTGGGGTGTTTCCGGGCCGAGCCTGCGTGCCAGCGGTGTGAACTGGGACATTCGCAAGGCGTCTCCCTACAGCGGCTACGAGCAGTACCAGTTCAACGTGCCGCTGGGTGAACACGGTGATGTCTATGACCGCTATATCGTCCGCATCCACGAAATGCGCGAAAGTCTGCGGATCATCCGTCAGGCCATCGATAAGCTGCCCGATGGCCCCTTCCGTTCGACCAACCGCAAGTTTGTGCCGCCACCGCGTGCCGAACTCGGCCAGAGCATGGAAGCCGTGATCCATCACTTTAAGTTGTGGACCGAGGGTTTCTCGCTGCCGGATGAGGAAGTCTATGTCGCTATTGAGAGTCCGCGTGGTGAGATTGGATGCTATCTGCACGGGACTGGCGGCAATAAGCCGCGCCGGGTGCATTTCAAAACCCCGTCATTTATGCATATTCAAGCGATTCCAGTGATGTCGCAAAACCACATGATCGCCGATCTGGTTGCTGTCATTGGAAGTGTGGATATTGTACTCGGCGATTGTGACCGCTAGGAGACGACATGGCGAACAACATAGCGGATAAGTACGCGGATCGGGTGGAACATCACCTGAGCAAATATCCGGATAAGCGGTCGGCAGTGATGCCGCTGCTCTATATTGCCCAGGAAGAATATGGTTGGGTGGATGACCAGGGTATCCGTGAGGTGGCGGAAATCTGTGAAATGGACCCGACGCAGGTCAAATCCATCGCCGGTTTTTATACCATGTATTCGGAGAAGCCCAAAGGCAAATACTGGTTACAGGTTTGTACTGACCTGCCATGTGCGCTGTGTGGTGCCGATAAATTTCACCACGATCTGCTGGAATACCTGGGGATCGAAGAGGGTGGCACGACCGAGGATGGATTGTTCACCGTCGAACATGTGATGTGTCTGGCGGCTTGCGATAAAGCGCCGATGCTCCAATGCAATTTTCACTACATGGAAAATCTGGATATGCAGAAGATCAAGGCGTTCATCGAGGAGAAACGGGCGGAGGAGAAGAAATAGGTGCCGCATATTCTATTGCGAGGACGAGAGATTGAAGGCATCGATCAGTTCGATGTCTATACCAGTAACGGCGGATACGAGGGCTACAAAAAGGCCCTAAGCATGGACTCCGCCGGTGTGATTAACGAGGTTAAGTCCGCGAATTTGCGCGGGCGCGGCGGCGCGGGTTTCCCCGCCGGTGTGAAGTGGAGCTTCATCCCGCAGAACGAGCCGATCAAGTATGTTGCGGTCAACGCCGACGAGAGTGAATCCGGCACATTCAAAGACCGCGAGATCATGGAGACCAACCCGCACCAGTTGATCGAAGGGGCCATGATTTGCGCCTGGGCGATCAAAGCCACTGCCGTGTATATCTATCTGCGCGGTGAGTTCTGGGACCTGGCGCATATGCTGGACGAGAAAATCCAGGAAGCCTACGATGCGGGTTTGATCGGTGAGAACATCCAGGGGACTGGCTGGACCTGCCACATGTACACGCATCTGGGTGCCGGGGCCTATATCTGTGGCGAGGAAAGTGCCTTGCTTTCCAGCCTTCAGGGCCAGTTGGGGCAGCCGCGTGTGCGTCCACCATTCCCGGCACAGAAAGGCGGCGGCCTCTACTATGAGGCGACGGTGGTGAACAATGTCGAGACGCTGGCGAATGTGCCGTATATCATCCGTGAAGGCGCGGATGAATACAAGAAGCTCGGCACCGAACAGAGTACCGGCACAAAAGTTTACTGCGTGAGCGGTAACGTCGCCAAACCGGGCAACTATGAGTTCCCGATGGGCGAGGTCACATTCCGCCAGTTGATCTTCGACCACGCTGGCGGCATCCCCGATGGTAAGAACATTAAAGCGATTCTACCCTCCGGCGGCTCCGGTCCGATTGTCCCGGCGACCGACGATGTACTCGATACGCCCCTGACCTACGAGGATTTGCAGAAGCACGGCACCATTCTGGGGTCGGCGTCGATCATCGTACTGGACGATTCGGTGGACATCACCTGGGCGGCGTCCAAGATGACCAAGTTCTTCAAGCATGAGAGCTGTGGTAAATGCACGCCCTGCCGTGAAGGCACCTACTGGCTGGATAAGGTCATCGACCGCATCCTGTCAGGTAACGGTGATCCGAAGGATGTGGACCTGATTAACAACATCGCTGGCAATATGCAGGGGACAACTCTGTGTGCGCTCGGCGATTTTGCCGCCAACCCGATTCTGGCGACCATCAAGCACTTCCCGGATGACTTCCAGCAGCATGTCAAGCCGAAAGAAGTTGAGGAAGAGGCCGAGAAAAAGAAACCGGCTGGCAAGGGTCGGGCTGGTGGTGTGGCACAAGGTCGTGCAGGGCGAGGAAAGACAGGCACGGCGACACCTGCCACGAAAGAGTAAGTCATGTCCGGTGATGAGGACATCGAACAGCGACCCTCTTTTCTGGATCAGGTACGCCGCTGGCTGGGGGCCGAAGAACGATTAGCAGAGCAGTTGGCCGACCTGGATGAAGCGATTGAACGCCATCCCCAGGCGGCCTCTAACTATGTCTTTCGCGGCGAGTTGTTTCTCAAGGCCGGTATCCATGATGCGGCGGTCGCTGACCTTGAGCGGGCGCTCGAACTGGCCGAACAGCACCTTAAGAACGACGATTGGGGCGTGATCGCACAGGCTTTGAGTGATCGCGCTCAACGGAGTTTGAAGATCGCACGGCGACGTGCGGGGAGAAGATAAATGACTGGCACCGTCACAATTACAATCGACGATGTAGAGTATGAAGTTCCCGCCGGGTCTAATCTGGTCGATGCGGCGAAGTGGCATGCCCATAACGACATCCCGGTGTTTTGTTATCATCCCAAAATGGAGCCAGTCGGTATGTGCCGTATGTGTCTGGTTGAACTGGGATCGATCATGCGCGACCGCGAGACCGGCGAAATTCAGTACGGCGACGATGGCAAGCCGCAGGTGCGCTGGTTCCCCAAACTGCAAACCGCCTGTACCCAGAAGGTCAGCGACGGTATGGTAGTGCGCACGGCCACACAGCAGGTCGATGAGGCCCGTGAACATGTTATCGAGTTCCTGCTGACCAGCCACCCGCTCGACTGCCCCATTTGTGATAAAGGCGGTGAGTGTCCGCTTCAGAATCTGACGATGGAACATGGCCCCGGCACCAGCCGCATGAATTTCAGCGATAAGATGAAACTGGACAAGCACGTCCCGCTGGGTGATTTGATCTTCCTGGACGAAGAACGCTGTATTCAGTGCGGTCGCTGTGTCCGTTACCAGGACGAGGTCGTGGGTGATGATGTGCTGGCCTTCCATGAGCGCGGTCGCAGCCTCCAGATTATCACCAACAGCGAACCGGGCTTTGATACCTATTTTTCCGGCAACACCACCGACATCTGCCCGGTGGGTGCGCTGACGACAGCCGATTTTCGTTTTGGTGCGCGTCCCTGGGAATTGACCGAGATTCCGAGCATTTGTCCGCACGACGCCGCCGGGTCCAATATCAGCCTCAGCATCCGCCTGGACCGCGATTTTGGCGGAAGGGCGATCATCAAGCGGGTGATGCCGCGCCAGAATGAATATGTCAACGAAATATGGATTTCGGATAAGACACGCTTCGGCCATCACTTTACCCGCAGCGAAGACCGCTTGATGTGTCCGATGACGCGCAATGCCAGCGGCCATCTGACCAGCGTTCCCTGGCCGGAGGCCATGCGCACGGTGGGCGAACTGCTGCAAAGCGCCGGTGGTGATGTCGCCGCCATCGCCAGCAGTGGCATGACCAACGAAGACCTGTGGGAACTGCGCCGTCTGGTCGAGGGACTGGGTGGCGAGCGCCTGGGTGCGTGGCCGATTACGCATGCCGGTGCTGATCTAGTGGCCCAGGTCGGTGTGGGTGCCGGTACTAATCTGAAAGACCTGGGGCCGGGCGACGCGGTGCTGATTATCGCTTCTGACCTGGAAGAAGAGGTGCCGATCTGGCGTTTGCGGCTGAAGCAGGCGCAGGATCGTGGTGCCTATGTGGTGGTTGCCAATGCTCGCCGCACGCGCATGGACGATTTCGCCAGCGAGACTGTTCGTTATGCGCCCGGTATGGCGGCACACGCCCTGCACAATTTGAAGCAAGATCACGCGGACCTCGCCCAGAAGCTGGCGGACGCGGAAAACCTGATTATCCTGGCGGGAGCCGAGGGCCTGACCCTGGACGGCAGCCGGGCGTTGATGCAGGCGGCGGCCAACTTCCTGATCGAGACGGGTCATGTGGGCAAGCCGAACAATGGCCTGCTCTCACCGTTCCCCGGCCCGAACGGTATGGGGCTGCACTATATGGGCTTTACACCGGAGATCACCCGCGACATCGCCGCCAACCCGCCGAAAGTGCTGATCGTGGCCCAGGCCGAATTGATGGCCGACGATCCCGACGCCGACGTATGGTTAAGCCAGGTGGAGACGATCATCAGTCTGAACCTGTTCCCTGATGGCGTGACCCAGTACGCGAAAGCGGCGCTGCCGATCCAGAGCTTTGCCGAGCGTGACGGGACCTTCACCAGCGGTGAGCGCCGCGTGCAGCGATTCTACACCGCCCAGGGGCCGATAGGTGAAGCGCTGCCGGCGTGGCAGATTTTCAGCCGGCTGGGTGAGGGGCGCGAGAAGATGTCGGCGGCGGCGGTGATGCTGGACATCACGCGCAACGCCCCCGGCTTTGAGAACATGCGCTACAAGGAACTGGCCCGTGTCGAACGGCAGTTTCCCGATGTGGGGGGCGCAGACCTGTATTACGGCGGCACGGCATATCAGAACAAGGGCGGGTTAGGCGTCCAGGTGGCGACCACTGCCGACAAGGGGGAGACGGTTAAGGTCGGAAAAGTCGAACTGCCGGAGGTACCGAAGGGTGCGTTCCTGGTGATCCCGACCACACGCCTGTACAATCGTCAGAGTACCTTCGCGCCCAGTACGCTGGTTCATCCCCGTGTCATGGTGCCGTATGTGGAGATCAACAGCGCCGATGCCGCCAAACACGGCATTACCGCTGGCGATGTCATTGAGGTGAAGCTGGCGAAGCAGAATGTTTGCGTGAAGGCGTCCGTGAGCGGTGATGTTCCGGCGGGTACACTGGTCCTGCCGCGTCATCTGACCAGCGAACCGACGCCAGTGTCGCTCGCCGTTGGCGAAATCAGCAAAGTTTAAGGGGAAACACGCATGGCCCGTAGAGTTTTCGGCATTCCTCTGGGGGGAATCCTGGTTTTCATCGCCGTTGTTCTGGTACTCCTGGTACTGCTCAACTGGGGATCGATACTGGATGCTGGCGAAAGCATCCTGGAATTTACGTTCCGCCCCGACGAGCGGGTGACCTCGGAGGTGATCGTCTGCACAGAGGACGCCACCTGTACGCTGGTTCATTCCGTCGTCTATTCGGCTGTTTTGCTGGCCCTCGTTGTGACCGGCTTCGCCTACACGACACTGCTGGAACGCAAAGTGGTCGCTTACTTCCAGAACCGTGTCGGCCCCAACCGTGTTGGTCCCTGGGGATTGCTGCAACCGTTAGCCGACGGAATCAAGCTCATCTTCAAAGAGGATATTCAACCAGCGCAGGCGTATAAGGTGGTGTATTATCTGGCACCGATGGTTAAGGTGGTGCCGACGCTGGTGGTACTGGCGGTGATCCCATTGGGACCGGACATCATAATTCCCTGGTTTGCCCCGGCATTGGGCGATGTGTGGTACCGGGTGCCGCTGGGGCTGGCCGACATCAACATCGGTGTGCTGTGGCTGCTGGCGATTACCAGTATCGGCACTTATGGTGTCGTTCTGGCAGGATGGGCCAGCAACAACAAGTATTCGATGCTTGGCGGTTTGCGGGCATCGGCGCAGATGATTAGCTATGAATTGAGCATGGGGTTGGCGATTGCCGTGCCGGTGATGATCGTCGGCAGCATGAGCATCGGTGACATCATCGACGCGCAGGGTGGCAATCCGCTGGAGTGGTTCGTCTTCCAGAATCCGCTGGCAGCGGGCATCTTGCTGATCGCTCTGGTGGCGGAGACCAATCGCGCCCCCTTCGACCTGCCCGAAGCCGAGCAAGAACTGACCGCTGGCTATATGACCGAGTACAGTGGCATGAAGTTCGCGTTGTTCATGATGGCCGAGTATTTGGGGATGATCGCCGTCAGCTTGATCGCGGTCTCGTTGTACTTCGGTGGCTACCACTTCATCCTGGTCGATCAATTCCCGATCCTGGGACCGCTGGTGATGATCGGCAAAACCATTCTTTTCCTGGTGGGTTTTGTCTGGCTGCGGGCCACGCTGCCGCGTATCCGTTACGACCGCTTGATGTCGCTCGGCTGGAAGATTTTACTGCCGATGGCGTTCATCGCCGTGTTGTGGACGGCAGTTGCGGTTGTTATCGGTGAGGAGTTCGGCCCGGTGGCTTACGGTGTGGCTTCTGCCGTGATATTCGCCGTGATTGCGGTTGGCAGTGTTTTCTTCCTGGGCCGTCCGGAGCCGGAAGCGACCGAGGACGAGGACCTGGAATGGGACCCGATGATTACCGGCGAGCGTACCGGCATCGCCTATGCGCTGCTGCAACTGGTCGGTGGTTTGATCGCCATTCCGTTCTCGTTGTTTAATGCGACGGTGCAGGGTCTGGAAGCGCTGGCGAAGCTGGGTGAAGACGAACCAGAAGAAGAGAGTGAAGACAAGACCGCGCTTCCGTCGAAAACCGGCGGCGGTGATTAGGACGGTCCCTGCGGTTTGGTCCTCCAGGGACGGCCTTCTGGCCGCCCGGACCACTCCGTGAAGACGTGAGAGACTTTCGGAGGAGTGTCATCGGATGAATGTAATCAAGGGCTTTGCAACGACGTTCAAGCATGTGCTGGCAGAGCCGGTCACGCTGCAATACCCGGAGCAGGTGCGCCCGTTCCAGGAGCGGTTCAAGGGCCGCCATCACCTGCGCCGCTATGATAATGGCATGGAAAAATGCATCGGCTGTTCGTTGTGTGCGGCGGCCTGTCCGGCGGACGCCATCTGGGTTGAGGCGGCGGAGAACAACGACGAAGAACGCTACAGTCCCGGCGAGCGCTACGCCAGGACCTACGAGATCAACATGCTGCGCTGTATCTTCTGCGGCTACTGCGAGGATGCCTGCCCGACGCAGGCGATTGAACTGGGCCATGAACATCAATTGAGCTTCACCGACCGGCGTGATGCCATTTTTACCAAAGACATGCTCATTGACCCTGTACTGGATGGCGGCAGCGATACGCCGCAAAAAGTCGAACCGGGAGCATATGATCGGGCAATCCCCGACATGCCGAACCCGAAATAAGCAGGTTGTAGGATGCGCCGGAGCTTTGAACTCTGGCGCTCTTTATGCTAAACTGCGCACTTGTCTACAACACGCCCGAATAGGACGTACACATGTCTATAGAAGTTATTTTGTTTACTATAGTCGGCATGGTCTCGGTGGCGGCGGCCATCGGCATGCTGTTGAGTGAGAACGCGGTTCACAGCGCCCTGTTCCTGATCGTGAACTTTACCAGTGTGGCGTTCCTGTTCGTCATGCTGGATGCCGCGTTCCTGGCGATTGTCCAGATTGCCGTCTATGCCGGGGCCATCATGGTTCTGTTCCTGTTTGTGATTATGCTCCTGGGCGCGGAACATGTGATGGCAGGCGATACTCGTCAGTTCCGCTGGCTGCCGCGTGGGGCGCTGGTCCTGGCGTTGATCCTCATGCTGGTCATGAGTTGGGCGCTGACCCAGGGTGAGATCGATGACCGTGAACTGCCCCCGTCTGATCCTATGCTGCGTATCGCCCATCTGGCACCCGATGTCGGTCCGGCTGATTTCTACCTGGATGATATGCTGGTGGCCGAGGGGTTGGCATTCTCCGGGCGTACCGAGGACGATGCGACCATTTCGGCCTTTACCGAGGTCGAGGCCGGGGAATACCGCGTCGGTGTGGTGACGGGCGACGACACGGAGCCGCTGCCGTTGGGGACGGTTTCACTGGAACCCGGGTCAATCAGCACCCTGTTTGTTTATGGCGAGCGCCTGCCGCAGATGGTCCTGGTCGATGAAGATGTGACCGGGCTGGACGGTCGTGACAGCCGGTTGACGGTCTTCAACGCCTATGACCAAACGGTCAATCTGGTCCGAGTGGATTCCGATTTTCGCTTTGATGACGCCGAAGAAGCCGCCAATGCGCCGGTCATCGTGGCCGGACTCGCTCCCGGCAGCGCCGCCGAACCGCAGGTGATCGAGGCTGGATCGCCGCGCTGGGTCTTCGTCACCGCTGAGGAGCAGGCCGTTGTCGAAGCCGAAGCAGCGGAAGAACTGGTAGCGGATACCGAGGGCGAAACCGAAAGTGAGGCAGCGCCTGCGGCGGCCCAGGAGATGGTCTGGATGAGTACCGATAACATCCTGG
>CAYQJO010000020.1:24969-31274 GCA_964417785.1 uncultured Anaerolineaceae bacterium
GCAGCGCCTGCGGCGGCCCAGGAGATGGTCTGGATGAGTACCGATAACATCCTGGCCCGCATGGAAGGGTTGGAACTGGAACGGCGTGGTGCGCTGCTGCTGATTCTGGCGGCTGAACGTGACGCCATCAGCGGTGAGACGGTGGTGCCGGTGGCGCTGCCGCTGGATACACCGATCAAGCCGATGTTTGGCAGCCCGGAGGCGGTGGGTGAATCGCTGTTTATCAATTACCTGCTGCCGTTTGAGATGGTCGCTATTTTGCTGCTGGCGGCGATGGTCGGCGCGATTGTGCTGACGCAGCGGGCCGGTATCAAGCCGAAACCCGGTCGCCCGACCCGGCGTAAGGTCAGTCGTCCGCTCACCAGCGTGATCGCCACACAGACCGGACACGCTGTCAACGAACCCCAACCGCAACTACCAGAAGAGATCAAGGGTTAGAGACATGGTTGGAACCGAAGCCTACATTGTATTGAGCGCAGTGCTGTTCATTCTGGGTACGATGGGTGTGCTGCTGCGCCGTAACGCGATTCTGGTGTTCATGTCGGTCGAACTGATGCTGAATTCGGCCAACCTCGCACTGGTGGCATTTGCCCAACAGTGGGGTTCGATGGACGGGCAGATATTCGTCTTTTTCGTGATTACGGTGGCGGCGGCGGAAGTTGCCGTCGGGCTGGCGCTGATCGTTGCCATTTTCCGCAGCCGCCGGAGCATCAACATCGATGAGCTTCACCTCATGGAAGGTTAGCAGACGATGGAAACTCTCGCACAACTGGCCCCACTGCTGATTTTTATCCCGGCGATTGGGGCGCTGATTAACTTCTTCTGGGGTCATTCCCTGGGAGAGCGCACATCGGCCCTGATTGGCTCGATGGCGGCAGCGATGACCTTCCTGGTTGCGCTGGCGTTGTTCGCCTATCTGGGCAACAACAACTACGAAGCCGCGATTATTGATTTTCCCTTCTTCGATACGTGGATACGCATTGATTCGATCAATCTGGAATTCGCATGGCAGCAGCGTGTCGATACCCTGAGTGTGACGATGATGCTCTTCGTCAGCTTCGTTGGTACGTTGATCCATATCTATGCCGCCGGATATATGCACGGTGATCCACGTTTCGCCCGCTTCTTTGGTTATCTCAACATGTTTTTATTTTTCATGTTGATTCTGGTCTCCGGCAACAACTTCTTGATGATGTTCGTCGGCTGGGAAGGTGTGGGCCTCTGTTCTTATCTGCTTATTGGCTTCTGGTGGGATAAACCCAAAGGTGTAGGCTGGAAGAACGGCAACGCTGCCCGCAAGGCGTTTATCGTCAACCGTATCGGTGACTTCGGCGTCTTGATGGCGATGTTCCTGATCTTCTGGACCTTCGGCACGCTGGACTTCTACAAGCCGGGCGAGATCACCAATCCAACCGCCGGTATGCATCACGGCGAAGAAGCCGAACACAGTGAAGAAACTGGTGCCGTCGCTGAAGAGGGCGAACACGGCGAAAATGAAGAACATGGTAGCGCTGTTGCTGCGTTTCTGACGCCGGAGAATGCTGAACCTCACCAACTGGGTATCTTCGGCCAGACGCAGCAGCTTGTGAATCTGCAAAAGGCCACCGATGAAGACATCGAGATCGACCTGGGCAACTTCACGCTGAACCTGGAAACGCTGCTTGTTTTGATTACGATGTTCCTGCTGCTGGGTGCGACGGGTAAATCGGCACAGATACCGCTGTTTGTCTGGCTGCCGGACGCGATGGCTGGCCCGACGCCGGTCAGCGCTCTCATCCACGCCGCCACGATGGTCACGGCGGGTGTGTATATGATGGTGCGTTCAAATGTACTGTTCTACAACGCCGAATTGACCTCTCTGATCGTCACGATTGTGGGAGCCGGTACAGCGATTGTGGCCGGGTTTATCGCCATCGCTCAGTTCGACATCAAGCGCGTGCTGGCCTACAGTACCGTCAGCCAGTTGGGGTTCATGGTGGCAGCGGTGGGTGTCGGTGCTTATCCGGCGGCGATTTTCCACATGGTTACGCACGCTTTCTTCAAGGCGCTGTTGTTTCTGGGCAGTGGTTCGGTTATTCACGGTGTCGAGCATGGTCACCATCATGTGCATCATCATGGACACGATGACGATCACCACGAAGAGGAATTTGACCCGCAGGATATGCGCAACATGGGCGGCCTGCGTAAAAAGATGCCTATCACCTACTGGACCTATGTGATTGCCACGCTGGCGCTGGCCGGTATCTTCCCCTTTGCCGGGTTCTGGTCCAAAGACGAGATTCTGGCGGATGCGTGGCAGGTCGGTTTCCAGGACGGCGAACTGCGTGGGTATATCGCCCTGCTGGTGCTGCTGCCAGCGGCGGCCATGACCGCTTTCTACATGTGGCGGCAGGTGGCGATGGTCTTCCACGGCCAACCGCGCACCGATGCGGCGGATCACGCCAGTGAGAGTGTGCCGTCCATGACGATTCCGTTGATGGTGCTGGCGTTCTTCAGCGTGTTTATCGGCTTCATCAACACGCCGTCCAACATTTTCTTCTTCAGCGATTTCTTCGGTGAGCATCACCTGGGGAACTGGCTGGAGTACAGCATCGTCAATTTCCACCTGCCACCTTTCAACCTGCTGATCGCGCTGACCGCGCTGGCGTTGGGTCTGGGCGCGATTGTGCTGGCCGGACGGATTTACGGTAATAACCGGGCCATCAACGCCGAAGGTAAGGACCCCCTGCAAGCCGATCCGAGCATCAGCACGGCCTGGGCCTTTGCCAATGGCCGCCTCTACTGGGATGAGTTTTACTACACCTTTGTGGAGCGTCCCTTCAACTGGCTGGCGGATTTCCTGGCGAACATTATCGACTGGATGTTCTTGCACGACTACTTCCACAACTCTGTGCTGTATCGCGGCTATAAGTCCCTGGGTGAACTGCTGGCGCAGCCCTTCGACCTGGGACTGATCGATGGCGTGGTCAACGGGATTGGCCGGGTGGTCCAGCAGATGAGCGTTGTGATGCGCCGGGTACAAACCGGCTACGTGCGCACATATGCGGTGGCCTTCCTGCTGGGGGTTGTGACCGTCGTTGTTTTGATGTTACTGCCGCTGATTGACTAAATTAGGAGCGCAAAAGCTATGGATGCAGTGAGTTCTAGTCTGTCACTCACCACGGTCACGCTGTTTTTGCCGATGGTCGGGTTGACGATCCTACTCTTTTTGAACGAAGAGCGCCAGAAGGACGCCATTAAGTGGACGGCCTTCGGTTTCAGTGTCGCCACCTTCGTCTTCTCGTTGTTGATGGCGTTCCAATTCGACAACAGCGAACCCGGTTTGCAATTGACGCAGCGCGTGGACTGGCTGCCGACGTTGGGGAGCAGTTACTACGTTGGTGTGGATGGCCTCAGCCTGCTGTTGGTGCTGCTGACGACGGTGATTATGCCTGTCGCCATCCTGAGTTCGTTCGGTGCGGGCGTCATCGAGGAACGAGGACGCTCCAAGCTTTATTATGGCTTTATGATGCTGCTCGAATGGGCGATGCTCGGCGTGTTCGTGGCCCAGGACCTCATCCTGTTTTACATCTTCTGGGAGATCACGCTGGTGCCGATGTATTTCCTCATCGGCATCTGGGGCGCGGAGCAGCGTGTCTACGCGGCGGTCAAGTTTTTCTTATATACAATGGCTGGCTCGATCCTGATGCTGCTGGCGCTGCTGTATGTCGGCAATGCCGCCGGGACCTTCGCTGTGCCGGATATTATCGCGATGGTCCAGAGCGGCGAACTGAATTTCGTCATGGACGGCATCTTCAGCGAACAGTCGTATCTGTTCCTGGGCTTCTTGATCGCCTTCGCCATCAAAGTGCCGGTATGGCCGCTGCATAGCTGGCTGCCGGACGCGCACGTTCAGGCTCCCACCGCCGGTTCGGTCATCCTGGCCGGTGTGCTGCTAAAGATGGGGACTTACGGTATGGTGCGCTTCAATCTGCCCATGTTCCCGGAGGCGACGGTTGATTGGGCTCCAATTATGGCGGGGCTGGGTGTAATCGGCATCATCTACGGCGCGTGGGTCAGCTACGCACAAACGGACATCAAGAAACTGGTCGCGTATTCCTCGGTTAGCCATCTCGGCTTTGTGATTCTCGGTATCTTCTCGCTGACCTCCGCCGGTATCCAGGGTGCGACGCTCCAGATGGTCAATCATGGCATCAGCACCGGTGGTTTATTCTTGATCGTCGGTATGCTTTACGAACGGCGGCACACCAAAGCGATGGCCGACTACGGTGGCATCTGGAAAGCCATGCCGCTGCTTGGTGGCATAACGCTGATAGTCTCGCTCAGCAGCATGGGTCTGCCCGGTCTCAATGGTTTCATCGGTGAGTTCACAATTTTGATGGGCGCACTCGGCAGCGAAGTCCTCGGTTTCTTCTTCGCCATGTTCGGTACGCTCGGTGTCATCATGGCTGCCGTCTATATTCTGTACATGTTCCAGCGCGTCTTCATGGGTGAACTGGATAATCCGAAAAACCAGAATCTCCCGCAGATGAATTGGCGCGAGGTGGCGGTGATGGTGCCGATTCTGCTGCTGATTTTCTGGATTGGTGTGCAGCCAGGCGCGTGGTTTGAGGTGATGGACGCCTCCACCGCCGATCTGCTGGCCGGTATCGCTGAGAGAGCACCCGAAATCGTGGCCCAAATACGGTAAGGACACAGGGATGTTTCAAGAAGTACCGAGTTTCGCAGAACTGAACCTGGAACTGGCCCTGCCAGCGCTTTTCCTGTCGTTGTTTGCGACGGTGCTGCTGGTAGCGGACCTGTTCATCCGGCGTAAAGCGTATACGGCGCTGCTGACAGTGGTTGGGCTGGTGGTGACCCTGGTGCTGACGTTGTTCGTCTTCACCGCGCAAGATACGGCTATGGGCGGTATGTTCATCGCCGACGAGTTCACCGGGTTCATCAACCTGACGGCGGTCACGGCGGCGGTGATTACGGTCATGCTCAGCTTTGACTACATGCCGCGCACCAATATCCGCCAGAGCGAGTTTTACACGCTGCTGCTGTTCTCGACCGCCGGGATTATGTTCATGGCGAGTGCCAACAACCTGATCGTGATCTTCATCGGTCTGGAACTGCTCAGTATTCCGTTGTACGTCATGGCTGCCATACGCTACAACGACACCAAAGCCGAGGAAAGCGGTATGAAATACTTCATCCTCGGTGCCTTTGCCAGTGCTTTTTTTGTATACGGTGCGGCGCTTGTCTATGGTGCGACCGGTTCGACTCAACTCCCTGACATCTTCTCCGCCATCGAGACTATCGGTGATGGGGCGGAGGTGTACTATCTGGTCATCGGTACGGGCCTGATTGTGGTTGGATTGGGTTTCAAAGTCGCGGCGGTACCGTTCCATATGTGGACGCCCGATGTGTATGAGGGTGCGCCGACTCCGGTGACGGCTTTTATGAGTGTGGGCGCGAAGGCCGGTGGCTTTGCCGCGCTGCTGCGCGTGATGACACTGGCGCTGCCGGCGTTTATGATTGACGCCGGTGATACAGTCACGGCATGGCAGACGACGGTGGCGGTGCTTGCCGGGTTGACGATGATCCTGGGTAATATCGTCGCTATTGCCCAGACCAACGTCAAGCGTCTGCTGGCGTATTCGTCAATTGCCCACGCCGGATATATCCTGATCGCGGTGGCCGCTGCCGGGACTGCCGGTGTCGCAGCCGATGCCACGCGGGGGGCGTTGATCTATCTGCTGGCCTACACCTTCACCAATCTGGGTGCTTTTGCTGTTGCTATCGCCATCGAGCGTAATGATGGCACCGGTACTGATCTGGATGACTTCATCGGTCTGTCGCGCAGCAAGCCTCTGCTGGCGCTGATGATGGCCGTGTTCATGTTGAGCCTGACCGGCATTCCACTGACGGCGGGCTTTACCGGCAAGTGGCTGGTGTTCCAGTCCGCCATGCAGGCTGATCTGGTACTGCTGGCCGTGATCGGTGTGCTGACCAGTGTCGTCAGCGCGTTCTACTATGTGCGGATTATCGTCAATATGTATCTGCGTGATGGTGAGGGTGACGAGGCCGCCGGTGCGACCACGCTGGTCGGATGGGCGACGATGATAGCCTTCTCCGGTACACTGCTGCTGGGCATCTTCCCGGACCTGGCGGTGAGCCTGCTGGATACGATGACCATTGCGGTGATTCCGTAAGAGTCAGGGTGGACGTGACACGCCGTCTGCATCAATCGTAAACACAAAAAAGAGGACACAAACCTTGTGTCCTCTTTTTTGTATAGATTGTTCCATACGACAATGTTA
>CAYQJO010000021.1:0-22100 GCA_964417785.1 uncultured Anaerolineaceae bacterium
GTAGTAATATTGCATATAGCTGTTGGGCAGGCGACCATAATCGCGTGCCAACCGGAACTGCCGTTTCACCCGGTTGGATACTTCGGCGCGTGCCATTTCCGGCTCTCGTCCGTTCGTCCGTTTATGACCGTCGTAACTGGCCCTTTTGGGTGGAGTCAGGTCAAAGTGCGAATATGCCTGAATGGGCTTATTTTCTCGCAATTGCAGCCGTTGACGACCGGACAATCAGTCGAGCGGGGAGTGACTGTTGAAATGACTGAGATTGTTTGTCGCCGGAGTCTATACGGCTGGTCAACTGCTCGACAGCCTGTCTCCCCAGGTCTTCAATGCTGAAGGCAACGGTGGTCAGGGGCGGATCAAAATAGGCCGCAAAGCTGATGTTGTCGCAGCCAACAACCGAAAGATCATCCGGAACATTAAGGCCACGTTCGCGGAACGCCCGAATGATGCCAAATGCATTCATATCGTTGTGAGCGAACACAGCGGTCGGCGGTACAGCCATGTCCAGGAAATAACGACCGGCAGTGATGCCATCTTCCGGGTGTTCGCCGACGGCAATCACGAGTTCAGGGTCCAATGGTAGTCTATTTTCCGCAATCGCACGTTGATACCCTGTGTATCTGCTCGGTTCATCTGGATTATGAACATTGCGGGCGGCATAAGCGATGCGCCGGTGTCCCAGGTCGAGCAGATGGCGTGTAGCGATATAGCCCATTTCGACCTGATCACCGCTGATGTAGGGCAGGGTATCTGTCACATAATCCAGCACAATAGTGGGAATTGTCAGGTCGCTGAGCAGGGCAATGGTGCTGGTTGTCGGATCATGGTCGCCGCTGGGAACATACATGATGCCTGCGACCCGATTGGCGACTAATTGAGCCAGGTAGCGTTGAGTCCGGGTCTGGCTGTCACCCGAATTGCAGACCATCACCACATACCCAAATCCATCACAGGCGTTTTCGATTACTCGTGCAATCTCACCATAAAACGGGTTGGCTGTGTCGGGGACAATCAGCCCGATAATGGTGGTTTGCTGGCGGCGTAGACTCTGGGCAACGGCGTTCGGTTGGTAACCGAGTGCTTTAATCGCATCCAGGACACGCTGACGAGTTGCAGCGGAGATGGATCGTGGTCCGTTGTTGATGACATAGGAAACAGTCGATTCGGACACTCCCGCGTACTGAGCGACCTGCTTGCGTGTGATCGCCATATCTCTTCCATTACAAAACTTAACGAAATCTTAAATTGGATTTTACCGTATTCATCGACACGAGTCGATACAATGTTTCCTGTTGCACGTTATCCTCTGTCTACTATCAGCAAAGGCATTGCACATGAAACAAATTACCCGTTTTAGCCTGATCCTGGTGATGGCGCTGCTCATCGTGGTGGTTGCGCCTGTCAGCATGACTGCTGCCCAAAGTGAAGGTGTTTGCGAAACCTACAATGAAGCACCGATGCTGGCCGATCAAGTTGCCGCTGGCGAACTGCCGCCGGCTGCCGAGCGCCTGCCGGTGAATCCGCGTGTTGTCGAACCTGCCGAAGAAATCGGCCAGTACGGCGGCCAGATGTTTGACCTGTATAACGGTGGCCGCCTGGCGGAATTCCGTCAGTTCGGTTACGAAAACCTGGTCCGTTGGAGTGTTGATGGCAGCGAAGTCATCCCCAACATCGCCGAGGGTTGGGAAGTCAGCGAAGACGGCACCACCTACACCTTCTTCCTGCGCGAGGGTCTGAAGTGGTCAGACGGTGAACTGTTCACGGCGGACGACATCGTCTTCTGGTGGGAACAGGTTGAGACCAACACCGACATCTATCCCGGTGGCCCCTATTCTTACTTCGTGGTCGATGGCGAGCCGATGACCTTGACCAAGATCGATGATCTCACCGTTGAGTTCAAGTTCACCCAGCCCAATGGTTTGTTCCTGCAAAACCTGTCAGCTTCCTACGGTGTCCGCGTCACCCAGTTCCCCGAACACTACCTGAGCCAGTTCAGCATGGAACTGAATCCGGAAGGTGTGGCGGAGAGGATGGCCGCGGATGATTTCGATGAATACGGTCAGTGGTGGATCTCCAATGTCGGTTCCTACGGTCAGGAGGCTGAATACAACGATCCGAACCGTCCGTCGCTCCAGCCCTGGATTCCGACCGCGCCGTTCCTGGGTGAAGAACGCTTCACCTTTGTGCGTAACCCGTACTATTTCAAGGTAGACCCGGAATGCAACCAGCTTCCCTATATTGATGAGCGCGTGTTCACCCTGGTCACCGATCCGGAAGTGGCTCTGCTGAAGACGATCGACGGCGAGGACAGCTTCTCCAACCGTGAAGTCAGCCAGCCGCCCAACCGTGCGGTTTACTTCGACAACATGGAATCGGGCAACTATCGTTTTGTCGGTGTGGTTAACAGCGACTTCAATAGCATGCTGCTGCACCTGAAGCTGAACCACCCAGACGAAGAAATTGCCAGCATCCTACAGGACAAGAACTTCCGCATTGGTCTGTCGCACGCGATGGACCGCCAGACTGTGATTGACACTATCTACATCGGCCAGGGTATGCCGCACCAGCAGGCCCCGCGCCCTGAGTCGCCGTTCTACAACGAGCGCCTGGCGACCCAGTACACCGAATTTGATGTTGATGCCGCCAACGCTGCGCTGGACATGGTGCTGCCGGAAAAAGACAGTGACGGTTTCCGCCTGCTGCCCAGCGGTGAGCGTTTTACCTTCAACGTTGTTGTCAACCAGGGCTTCCGCCCCGACTGGGTTGACGTGATGCAGATCGTTGAGCGCAACTGGGAAGAAGTCGGTATCGACATTACCCCGGTCGTGGTTGGTGATGACGTCTGGCGCGTTCGCGCTCAGGATGACGACATCCACGCCTATGTGTGGGCGGGTGAAAACGGCACCGGTTTGCTGCCGCTGGTGGCTGCTGGTGGGTATACACCGGAAGCGGCCTTTGGCTGGCGTGCCTGGGAAACCCAGCGTCTGAACCCCGATGCCGAACTGACTGCTGAACCGGTTGAACCGCCGGCTGAACTTCAGCGCCAGTACGAGATTCTGGAAGAACTGCGCCAGGCTGTCATGCCGGAAGCTCAGGCCGACCTGATGAACGAACTGCTGGAACTCTCCGCTGACCAGTTCTTCACCATCGGTCTCAGCCTGCCGCAGGGTGACTACCGCGTGGTGAGCAACCGCGTGCGCAACGTACCCGATCCGGTCATCGCTGGCTGGCTTTACCCCGGTCCGGCTCCGGCTAACTTCGAAACCTTCTTCATCGCTGAAGAGTAAAAACCATCTACCAGGGCTGCCTACCATCGGCGGGCAGTCCTGCCGTTTTAAGGGGCCTGTATGGTACAGTACATCATTAAACGAATCTTCTATATGATTCCCACGCTTCTCGCCATCTCCATCGTCTCCTTCATCGTCATCAATCTCCCCCCTGGTGACTTTGTAGATCGTCTAGTGGCTGAGCGGCGGCAGGCGGGTGAAGCCATCACGCCGGAAGAAGAGCGCGGCCTGCGCGAGGTCTACGGTCTCGATCAATCCATGATCGTGCAATATGGCGATTGGATTTCCGGCATTGTGCTGCGAGGTGATTTTGGCATGTCGCTGCGCTGGAACATGCCGGTCGAGAATCTAATCTGGCAACGTATTGCCCTGACTTTCGCGCTTTCCTTTTCGAGTTTGGTGTTTGTCTGGTTGGTGGCAATTCCTATCGGTACGTATTCTGCTGTGCAGCAGTACTCCATCGGCGATTATATTGCGACCTTCATCGGTTTCATGGGTCTGGCGATACCAAATTTTCTGATCGCGCTGGTGCTGCTATATGTTTCGTTTAAGTATTTCGACCAGAGCGTGGGCGGGTTGTTTTCACCAGAGTATGTCGATGCGCCCTGGAGCCTCGATAAGGTCATGGATTTAATCAACCATATATGGATACCGATGGTGGTATTGGGAACCGCTGGTACCGCCAGCCTGATCCGCACACTTCGGGCGAATCTGCTGGACGAACTGCGCCGTCCGTATGTGACAACCGCTCGCACCAAGGGGCTGCCGGAATACTGGCTGCTCATCAAGTATCCACTGCGCCATGCCATGAATCCGTTTGTGAGCAGTCTCAGCGATATTTTCGTCAATCTGGTTTCGGGGGCGACGATTGTATCGATTGTGTTGAGTTTGCAGACGACCGGTCCGCTCCTGTTCGACGCACTGCGACAGGAAGACATGTATCTGGCCGGGAGCGCTATCCTGCTGCTGAGTGTGCTGGCCGTAGCCGGGACGCTGTTCTCCGATATTATGCTGGCATGGCTTGATCCACGTATCCGTTTCCGCTAGCGCAGAGGAATATGATCTATGGCTGAGATTACGGCAGATGCCCTGTCGCAAGATGAGGGTCGGGATGTCATTGTCGCCAGTCAGTGGCGGCTTATCTGGTGGAAGTTCAGGAAACACCGCCTGGCGATGCTGGGTGGTATTGTCACCATCATGATCTACATGGTGGCGATCTTCGCGGAATTCCTGGCACCGTTTGCACCAAATGAGTATGCCTCGAATTATACCTATGCGCCGCCGCAAACCCTGCATCTATTTGACCGTACCGACAGTGGTGGCTGGCAACTGCGACCGTATGTCAATGGCTACACGGTTGAGATTGACTACAACGCGGGCCGCCGGAATTTCATCGTTGATCCTGAAGTCAAACATCCCGTTGGCTTCTTCGTGAAAGGCTCCTCATATGAACTTTTAGGTTTGTTTGAGACCAACCTCCACTTGATCGGCCCGCTCAACCAGGGCGATCCAATGTATCTACTCGGCGCGGATCGTCTTGGTCAGGATGTGCTGTCGCGTACAATCTATGGTACCCGTGTTTCGATGACGATAGGACTGGTGGGTGTGGGACTCAGTTTATTCTTCGGCATTCTACTGGGCGGCATATCGGGCTATTTCGGCGGTTGGATCGACAACCTGATCCAGCGTGTGATTGAATTCTTGCAGTCGATCCCGTCCATTCCGCTGTGGATTGGTCTGGCCGCTGCTATTCCAGTCAACGTGCCGCCGTTGCAGGTATACTTCCTGATTACCATCATCCTGTCTGTTATTGGCTGGACGGGTCTGGCGCGAGTGGTGCGCGGCAAATTCTACGCACTCAAAGCCGAGGACTTTGTGAAAGCGGCCCGGCTTGATGGCTGTAGCACGCTGCGGATCATCTTCCGGCATATGGTGCCATCGTTTATGAGCCACATCATCGCGGTCGTCACGCTGGCGATCCCCGGCATGATTATTGCGGAGACCTCGCTGAGCTTCCTCGGTATCGGCCTGCGGACCCCGGTGGTCAGTTGGGGTGTGCTGCTGCAAGAGGCCCAGAATATTCGTGCCATTTCGACCGCGCCCTGGTTGTTCTGGCCGGGTGTCGCAGTAGTTGTGTCTGTCCTGGCGTTGAACTTTCTGGGTGATGGGCTGCGTGATGCGGCTGATCCTTACGCATAGATAGGCATACCGATGAACAACGATCCGCTGTTAGAAATTAAAAACCTGCACACCCATTTCTTCACCGACGAGGGTGTGGTAAAAGCGGTGGATGGTGTCAATCTGACCATCCCGCGTGGAAAAACGCTGTGTGTTGTCGGCGAGTCCGGTTGTGGTAAGTCGGTTACGGCCCGTTCGATTGTGCAGGTTGTGGACCGCCCCGGTCGCATCGTTGACGGTGAGGTCATCTTTCGCCCGCAGCCGGGGACGGTCATTGATCTGGCCGCGCTTGATCCACGCGGACGCGACATCCGTGCCATTCGCGGCAAAGACATCACCATGATTTTCCAGGAACCCATGTCGTCGTTGTCGCCCTTGTATACCATCGGCAACCAGATTATCGAGGCGATCCGCTGGCATCTGCCGGTCTCGAAACAGGAAGCCCGCCAGATGACCATTGACGCTCTGCGGCAGGTTGGGATTCCACGTCCGGGCGAACTGGTGGACGCTTACACCTTCGAGCTTTCCGGTGGTATGCGCCAGCGGGCCATGATCGCGATGGCGCTGGTGTGTGAGCCAAAATTGTTAATTGCCGACGAGCCGACTACAGCGCTGGATGTGACGACCCAGGCCAATATTCTCGACTTGATGCGCGATTTGCAGCAGCAGTTAGGCATGTCGATGATGTTCATCACCCATGATCTCGGTGTGGTGGCCGAGATCGCGGATGAGGTGGCGGTGATGTACCTCGGTGCCGTAGTGGAACGGGGATCGGTAAATGAGGTTTTCGCTGAGCCAAAGCATCCGTATACGCGGGCGCTGATGCGCTCGATTCCCAAACTATCTTTGCGTAAGCGTTCGCGCCTGGACGCCATTCGCGGCATTGTACCCCATCCGCTGAACCGTCCCGTCGGCTGTGCATTTCACACGCGCTGCGATTTCGCCGTTAGAGGGTTGTGCGATACCACCGTGCCACCATCGATTGAACTGGACGATGGCCGTGAGGTCCGCTGTTTAATCTACCGTGACGACCAGCCGATCCCGGCGGGTGATATGCGGCATCCGGATGAGGAAGCTGTCGCCAATGATGGGCGCGTCATCTCGGAAAAGACATTGTTGGAGGTGGATGGTCTGAAGACCCACTTCCCGATTACGTCTGGTTTCTTAAACCGGGTGGTAGGTCATGTCAAGGCAGTTGATGGTGTCTCGTTCGCGATCTATGAGGGTGAAACGCTGGGACTGGTAGGCGAATCGGGCTGTGGCAAGACCACCCTGGGCCATAGTATCATGCGTTTATATAAGCCGACGGCAGGTCACATGATCTATTCCAACGGCGGTGGCCCGGTCGATCTGGCCGAACTGAGCAGTGGTGAATTGAAGCGCTACCATCGTGAAATTCGCATGGTGTTCCAGGACCCGCACTCGTCATTGAACCCACGCCTGCCGGTGCTGGAAATCGTCGGGGAAGCGCTGAAAGTCAACGGGATCGCTAAAGGTAAGGCGTTAGAAGAACGAGTCAGCGAACTTCTACGCCGGGTCGGTCTGCGCCCGGAATACATCCGGCGCTATCCGCACGCCTTCAGCGGGGGTGAGCGCCAGCGGATTGGCATTGCCCGTGCGCTGGCACCTGAACCGCGTCTGGTGGTGGCTGACGAACCGGTCTCGGCGCTGGATGTATCCGTCCAGGCGCAGATTCTCAATCTACTCAAGGATTTGCAGGCTGAATTCGGTCTGACCTATCTGTTTATCGCCCATGATCTGAGCGTGGTCGCCCATATCAGTGACCGGGTGGCAGTGATGTATGTCGGCAAAATCGTGGAACTGGCCCCGACCGAGGAATTATTTACCCATCCGCAGCACCCGTATACCGAGGCACTGCTATCGTCAGTGCTGATACCCGACCCACGTACTCGCCAGAACCCCGACCGTATCCGCCTGGAAGGTGATGTGGCTGACCCGGCCAATCCGCCATCCGGATGCGCGTTCCATCCACGCTGCCGTCATGCCCAGGATCGCTGCCGCGTCGAAACGCCCGTGCTGCGCGAAACCCGCGACGGTCATCTGGTGAGCTGCCACTACGCTGAAGATCTTGAACTTGCCGCTGTCACAATGCATGATTTCGATGAAAAGGATATTCAATGACTATTTTCAAATTCAACGGCGCACTGAACAAAAATCAGTGTAAGACCTACCATCCGCACAGCTTTGAGGTCCCCGACGGGACTACCAACATTCACGTCGATTTCAGCTTCACACCGCTGTATGCCACCGGACGGATTCACCGTAATCAGATCAATGTGTCGCTCAATGACGCGGATGGCATTCGTGGTGTGTGGAATGTGGTTCGTGAGGAAGGGTTCGATGTCAATGCATGGGCATCGTCGCCTGGTTTTGCGTCGCGAGACATCCAACCGGGCAAATGGACGGCCTTCGTGGACGTGCATCGCATTCTGCCACCGGATACCGTGACCTATGAGATGACCGTCACCCTGTCCAGCGATCCGCTGACGCTGACTCCGCCGGTGTATGATGACAGACGCAAGGTGGCGGTGGCGGAGCCGGGTTGGTATCGCGGCGATCTGCACGCGCACACCATCCATTCTGACGGTCGATGGGATATTCCGGAATTCACGGCGTTCATGCGTGACCGGGGCCTGGATTTTGTCACGCTGAGCGATCACAACACGGTAACAGGGTTGGCACAGCATCGCAGTCAGACCGAAGATGGTTTTCTGGCAATGGGCGGTATGGAACTCAGCACCTTCTATGGTCATATGCTGGCGCTTGGAAGCAGTCATTGGTATGAATGGCGGCTGAACATCGAAGAGGGTATGGACATTCATCGCATCATGCAGCAGGTGATCGACCAGGGCGATATGTTGATTATTGCTCATCCGATGGCGGTGGATGAGCCGTTCTGCTCTGGCTGCCACTGGCAGTATGAGGATGCTCGCCCCGGTGTGGCGCTCGGTATAGAAATCTGGAACGGCTTCTGGCATGTCTTCAACGACGAAGCCCTGCAACAGTATTATGTCTGGTTGAATCAGGGCCATCGACTGGTTGCCACATCCGGTACAGATATTCACGGTCCCGTACCCACCAACACAACACGACGTGGCGGATTCAATGTCGTCTATGCCGAGGAACTGAGCGAAACCGCCATCCTGGACGCGGTACGCAAGGGCCATTCCTATGTCAGCGCTGGACCAGAGTTTCTGCTCACAGCCGAGTCCACTTCCGGTGATAAGGGTATGGCTGGTGATCGCCTGCCTGCTGGTTCAGCAACGGTGCGGGTCGCCTGGAACGACGCTCATGAGGGCGATGTGCTGCGTCTGATTGTAGATGGCGAGGTTCGTGAGCAGACGCCAGTGGGCGTTTCGGGTGAGAAGTCGTGGTCGCTGGATGCTGATTGGTGTACGGTCGAACTGCGTGACGGTAACAACGAAATGTGGGCGGTCTCGAATCCGATCTACTTCCGCGATTAGCCTGATACAGAGATTCACATAGAATTTGTCTGGCACCTGGCTTACAATGGTCTTACTCCGTTTGGGTAGCGAGGAGAAAAGGGGGGACTTTTAGCGGCAAAGGGGTGCCAGAATGAGTGACGTGACAATTGCAGTGCTGGCTGGCGGACAATCCAGCCGCATGGGGCGCAACAAAAGTTTTATCCTGCTGGATGGTAAACCGATCATTCAGCATGTATTGGACCGCGTGCGCCAACTCAATTACCCAACAATCCTGATTACCAACACACCCGATCAGTATGCCGAATTTGATTTACCATTGGCCGGCGACGTGCTTCCCGGCAGCGGATCGCTGGTTGGTCTTCATGCGGCTCTGTATCACAGCCCATCTGCTCACACGCTATGCGTTGCCTGCGATATGCCCTTACTCAATGTGAACCTGCTGCGATATCTGATTGACTTGCGTCATGAGGCGGATATTGTCGTGCCGCTGGTTGCGGGCCGACCGGAGAACCTGCACGCGGTGTACAGTCGTGACTGTTTGCCTATGATGGCACATCAAATCGCTGATGATAATCTCAAGGTCAATCGTCTGCACACGAAGCTCAATGTGCGTTATGTAGATGAATCAGGTCTCCGTGTCTATGATCCGCATCTGCATTCCTTTTTCAACATCAACACGCCAGAGGATGTTGCGCGGCTCTGTGATGGATCCAATTAGTACCATTCCCATGCACCGGGAAGCTGATAAACTACAATAACTGAACAGAAAGAGGTGTTACATGTTCAAGATGATACGACTGTTTGTAATTCTCGTTGTTTTCTCAATAACCGTCACTGCACAAATGGATGATCTAAATGTACAGGCTGACGCGGATATGCAATCGGTTCTCATGCAGCTTGCTGACATAATGGACGGTCCTCTATCGCTCAGTTTTGTTGACTCGGATGCGGATGTGCTGGTTACGGGCGATGTCCCGGATGATGCGCTGGATGTCGCCTACTTCCTGCCGGATATGGCCCTGGTGTTGCTCACCGATCATGAACAGGGACAGGCGCTTATTGATTTCGCGGTATCACCTGACGGCCAGCAGGTGTTGGTTGATGCTGGACTCTTACCTGATACGGTCACGATCACGGATCAGGCGGGCAACACCCAGGATATTGCGCAGCCGGTGCGGCGGGTGGTTTCGCCCTATAGCCTGGCAACCTACTACGTCTATGCGACCGGTGCGGGTGAGACACTGGTGGCGGCGGGCTATCTGGGGGCACGCGATCCGCAGGGAGCGGCGGCGATGGAGCGTATCGATCCGCGCTTCCCAGAACTCAGCGCTCTAAACCTGACCCAGGAGGGGACCAATGTCGAGGTAATCGCGGGGTTGATGCCCGATCTGGTCCTGAGTTCCGCTCGTGCTGACTGGTTGGAGCCGGTCGAAGAACTGGGTATTGGCATTGTGCGTTATGAGGGTGAGACTCCAGATGCCTTGAAGGAAGCGGTGTTGCTGACCGGGCAGATATTTGGGCCGGATGCCTATCATCGGGCGCAGGTATGGGTGGATGCCTATGACACTGTGATCGAGGAAGTGACGGGTATCGTCGCCGAGTCGGAGCAGACACCGCGTGTTCTGTTCACCGGAACTGAGCTGACACGAGTTGCCAGTGGCAAAATGTACCAGACGGCCATGATCGAAGCGGCTGGCGGTGAATCGGTCAGTGTATCGTTAGGCGGGTACTGGAACGATGTCAATCTGGAGCAGATCATTGTTTGGAATCCAGATGTGATTTTTGTTCCCCCTTATGGTGGAGCGACGGTAGAAGCCATTACTGATAACGCTGAATGGCAGTTGCTCGAAGCGGTTCAGGAAGGGCGTGTTTATCGGGTACCCAAGCTCGTTGCACCCTGGGATACGCCGACACAGGACTCGCTGCTGGGCATCATGTGGATGGCGGAAAAGCTCTATCCCGATGCATTCACTCTGAACTGCGAAGCGACCGTGCGCGAGTTCTACGATATATTCTACAACTATGCGATTCTGGATGATGAGATTGCCTCCTTATGCAGCACATAACATCAGATGATCGGGGGAAGCGCCGGTTTTATCTGTTGGATGTGGTAATACTGGCTCTACCCCTGCTACTGATGGTCGTTTCGCTGACTCTCGGCACCTACGAGATCAGTGCTGTGGATGTAGCGCGTGTGCTGGTGTCGCCACTTGATCCAGAATTGGCCGCTGGTGTGCCGGAGATCGCACAGCGCCTTGTGCTGAATGTGCGGTTGCCCCGCGTGCTGGCGGCTCTGTTGATTGGAGCGGGATTGGCTGTCGCCGGTGTCGCCTTCCAGGGGATTTTCAAGAATCCACTGGTCGATTCAAATCTGCTCGGTGTCACAGCGGGGGCCGGTTTTGGTGCTTCGCTGGTGCTGCTGCTTCAGGGCGATCAGTTCGAGGTGCAGATGTCGGCTTTCGCCTTTGGCTTGCTGGCGGTAACTCTGGCGTTTTTCGGCAGCAAGCTTTACCAGACCGCACCCATGATCGTCCTGACGCTGATGGGCATACTGATCGGCTCATTGTTTGGTTCCCTGACTTCGCTGCTGAAATATCTGGCGGACCCATTGGATACGCTGCCATCCATCACGTTCTGGCTTCTCGGCGGACTCACCAGCGTAACCTGGACGGATATTCCGCTTCTAGCGGTCCTGACCATAACGGGTGGGTTGGTGTTTTTCATGATCCGTTGGCAGTTTAACATCCTCTCGCTGGGTGATAGAGAGGCCATGACGCTGGGTCTCAATCCGGATCACATGAAGCTGCTGATTATCGTCTGCGCCACTTTGATGACTGCCATCGCTGTTTCGGTCGGTGGTGTGATCGGCTGGGTGGGGTTGGTTATCCCCCATGCCGGACGCATTCTTGTCGGACCCGATCACCAGCGTTTGATACCCATATCGCTGGCGTTGGGTGCGTCTTTTCTACTGACGATTGATACCGTATCCCGTACTATGCTGCCATCAGAGGTTCCGTTAGGTGTGTTGACCGGGTTGATTGGGGTGCCAATTCTGATCGTGCTGCTTCGGCGTAATCGAACCGGGTGGTGAGATGATACTGTCTGCCGAGCAGGTGTCATACGCCTACAGAAATCGAGAGCCGGTTTTGCAGAATGTCTCGCTGGAACTGGGTCCGGGCAAAATCCTGTATCTCCTGGGCCACAATGGCAGCGGTAAGACGACCTTGCTCTCCTGCCTGAGCGCCATCCTGACACCTACCGCCGGGCAGGTGATGCTGGATGGTGTGAACATAAACCACATATCCCCCCGTGAGCGGGCGCGGAAGATCGGCCATATCCCTCAGTTACATGTCCCATCTTTTGCGTATACGGTTCGTGAGATGGTCCTGATGGGCCGTGCGCCTCACATGGGTCTACTTGGCACACCGGGACGGAGTGACCATGCCATCACCGATGAGGCGCTGGCGGCAGTAGGATTGACAGACTTTGTTGAACGAGCCTACACTGAACTCAGCGGTGGTGAGCGCCAGCTAGTGTTGATCGCACGCGGCTTAGCACAGCAGTGTGACTTCCTGCTGATGGACGAGCCAGATGCTCACCTGGACCCCAGCAACCAGCATCGTATCCTGGAAATTGTCGCGGAACTCACGCAGCAGGGTCTCTCGTTTGTTATCGCCTCACATGCCCCCAACAGTGCCTTGATGTTCGCTGATAGTGTGGTTCTGCTGCGCAATGGTCGCACACTGGCGCAAGGTAACATCCAGGAAACACTGACCGAGTCGCTTCTAACCGAAGCCTACGGGATGGATACTGAGGTGATCTACAAGAGCCATAACGGCAGACCTGCTCCCCGTGCCATTATGCCGCGTCGGAAGTCCATCCCCCGGAATGTCGAGGTGATCGCACTCAAACCTGAATCGCTCGGTATTTCCGGGTCGCCGCTGGAGACCATCGTTCAGCAAGGACAGCAAATTGTTCTGGTCACGGGTGAGGATGGATCGGGCAAGAGTTCGTGGTGCAGTGATCTGGTCATGCAGGCACAACGACTCGGATGGACGGTATGCGGTTTGCTATCTCCGGCTGTTGTCAGAGCTGGTATCAAAACAGGGATCGATCTGCTTGACCTTAACACCGGGCAGCGGCGACGTCTGGCGAGACTGCGTGACGACAATGAATCCAACGTAACGACCAACATGTGGTCATTTGATATGGCGACCTTGCAATGGGGCAATGCGGTGCTGGACGATCTGCCGCCAGATTGTGATCTGCTGCTGGTGGATGAGCTTGGCCCACTGGAACTGAAACACGGCAAGGGGTTTGTCAGTGCGTTTACCGCAATCGATCAGCGGTGTTATCGAGTGGCGTTTGTCGTTGTACGCTCATCATTGATGGTAGATGCGCTGGCCCGCTGGCCCGATGCTTATGTTGTTGATGTGGACGATGACTGAATTCGTTTTCGCGCCGCTTCTGGCAGACGTTTCAATATTGCTGGAGTCAGGTTGACGCCGAAGGGGTTCTCGTGCCGCGCCGCACAGACCGGACACAGCTTTTCGTCTTCATCGCTCTTAAATGCCGTTCCGCACCTATGACAGTAGCGCAGTGGCTCCTTAATGAGCGTTATTTTTTGTCCGGTGATGACTTCGGCAAAGGCCGGTTGACCATCTGCATTCAGGGCGTCCGGATCGCAGTAGGTGAAACACAGACCACAGTTGATACAGTCGGCGGGTTTAAACAGCAGTTCAAAGTGATCGTCGTCTGTATGAAACTGTAATGCATCTGTCGGACAGACACGCCCACACACGCCACAGGCGGTACAGCTATCGGATGCCTGTATCTGGATGAAACTGTCATCCGGGATCGGTGCGTCTGGCTGTAAACCATCGAGCCGGGAGAGCGCCCGGATCAACCGCTGCCGCTCACGCGGCGGACCGCTGTCATAGACTGTTTCCTGACGGGGAGCCAGTTCATCAACGGCGCTTTCGGTTTGCATCGTCGCCATACGAAAGAAGCCCCGGCGCGAAATCGGTGGGTTTTTCACGGAATACACCGGTCGCTTCGCTCTACCGGCCTCCGCGATTCGTACCCCGCCCTTTCGATCCCCGTTGAGCGCGTCGGCCTGAGCGATGGTCTTTTCCAGTGAGGGCTGCACAATGCGCAGGGGACAGTCAGCGCAGGCATCCAACCGCACTCGGACTTCGTTTACACCCAATGCCAGCAAGCTGATATAGGCCGCCGTGCTTATGGCAGAGAGGCAGCCATTTGTCTGAATGACCGCATCGGCATCGCGTTTACCCCTGGCCGGATCGGGGTGATGCTGGCATGCGATTTCGATGATCTCGCGGTCAACCAGACGGTCCACGCAGCGCAGTAGCGCATGTGTTCCATCATAACCGGCAAAAACGCCGGTTGGGCAGGTGTGCAGACATAGCCCGCAGCGGATGCACCGATCTGCTTCCACATGCACACCACCATCCAGTCCGATGGCCTCAGTCGGGCAGGCAACAACACACAGGTTGCAGGGCGAGTCCTTGTCTTTGACATGGTGGCAGCGCATAGCATCGAGATTAACCGGTGGTCGCTCTTGCGTCAGTTTTTCCGCTGCCAGTGCAAGCTGTAATAGATTCATGGTTATGACACAAAAACTGTCTGGCTGTGGGCAATGCAGCCGGACGCCAGCGCCGCCACACTGCGGTAGTAGTCGGTTTGTGCGTGCTGGCTGACTCGATCCAGACATTGGTCGGCCCACTGGCTGATATGCTCATCAAAGAAACGCCGCAGACCATCCAGGGTGGCTTCCAGAGTCGTTGTATCGTCAACCTGAATAGCGTTTAACCCGATGGCGCAAAGATGGGCGACAAAACGGAACTCCAGGCCGATATGGTCGTCCGGTTCGCTGCCGAAATGGGGTATGGGCATATCGAATTCCCGGTAGAAGGTGCGGACTTGCAGCGTTTCCTTCTCAAAGATAATGCCTTCGGCACTGCGGTAGACCGACTCCCAGGGCGTTGCCAGCAGTTTATCCGGTCCAACGAACAACCGTGCATAATCGCGTTTAAGGTCCGGAAACTGGTCATCGTGCCAGTGGGCGCTGAATGTCCTGAGTTGCGCCAGACCGATCTCGGCGCGGGTCTGATTCATGTCCAGCGGCCAATCATCAAACAGGTCTTCCTGCGTGATCGTCCGCAAAAAATCGAGATCGGGCTGCTCATAGAAAACCTTGCTCAGAAATGTATAAGCGAGGTTGTGGGCGATAAGGGTTTCAGCCCAGTGTTGGAGGGACATATTTTGCCTTAGTATCTGATATAAACAGGTAAGGACACAACATGCTGTGTGTCCTTACTTACTTGATTGATTGAATTATAGTCGAGAATCCAGGTTACAGACCAATTCTCACCATGCTGGCATAGAACAGGTAGCGACCAAGAATCTCACCGATCAAGACAAAGGCAAAGGCCAGGAAGGCCATATTGCCCACAACACGCACTTTGCTCTCGCTCGGTGCGCTCTGGTAGATGAAGATGGTGAACACGCCCGCACCCAGGAAAACCAGGACCAGTCGTGCCAGGAAGACGAAACCGTTGTCGTTCAGCAGGATCGAGACGCTTTCGGTCGCTGCCGGATCGGCATGGGTCGAGAGCGAGGCGATGTACAGCGGGATGACGATGAACTGCACGCCCAACATCACAATCGAGAAGATAGCGATCCAGCGGAGAGTTGTCGCCAGCATAGAGAACTGCTTATCGCTCTTGTCCATGCCTTTACTGCGCATATACCAGTAGTTGACGACAAAGGCTGCGCCCATCGCCAGTGATCCTAACAGGAAGGTTGTCACGTAGAATGTGACCGGTGTCGCCAGCGAATCCCAGGCCGGGATCGTCGGTAGCTGATAGATAGCGGCCATGGCATAGACCAGCACCAGCCCGACGGCTGCCACCGCCAGTGCCACCGCATTACGAATCGCTGATGTACTGATCTTACGCCACTGCATGAAGGCGAAGATGGCACCACCGATGCCGAAAATTATCGATAGAGCAGCCTCACGACTCAACCACGATGATCCAATATTCCTGAACGCTTGCGGCGCGTTGGCCGGGTTGCCCAGGTGGAAGAGCGTCACAATCAGACCGAAGACAACCACCGGCCCAATTGCCAGCAGTGCGCGGTCGCTCAGCCGGTCAGCTTCCTCGATACCCTCTCGTTGTGTGGCGAAAAAGTGAACCCCACCGAGAATGACGAAGGAACCGACCGCCATTTGCATCACGATTGTAAAGATGATTAAGGCCCATTCATTTTCAGACATTGTGATTATACCTCCTCAGGATTCGCCAGTTCGCCATTTCTGGAGCCGACCGGCGCAGATTTCTTGTGTGGCGTGATAACCAGCGCAGGTTTGGTGATACTCGCCTGCGGCAGCGGTGCGACTTCATCGACACCCGCGTACCTGGTTTTGAGTTCGTCCAGTTCACCGAAATCAAGCGCACGCGACGGGCAGGCAGCCACACAGGCTGGAGGCTCACCGGCATCGATTGCATCGAAGCACATATTGCACTTGGTCATGACACCGCGATCCTCATCAAACTGAGGCGCATTGTAGGGGCAGGCCCACTCGCAGTAACGGCATCCGATACAAACGTCCTGGTTAATCATGACGATACCATCGTCACGCTTGGTGATCGCTTGCGTCGGGCAAACATCCATACACATCGGTTCCTGGCAGTGATTGCAGGCCACTGATGTGTAATAAGCGAAGATGTCCTGAGTGTAGCTGCCGTCTTGCTCTTTGACCCAGTTGCCGCCGGTGTATTCGGCCACACGCCGCCAGGTGACACCGAGGTCCAGGTCCCATTTGTCTTTGCAAGCCACCTGGCAGGCTTTACAGCCGGTGCACAGGTTGGCGTTGAAGTAAAATCCAAGTTGATTAGCCATCTCTAATCTCCTACGCCTTCTCGATTTCGACCAGGTTCGTGTGCTGTGGATTGCCTTTTGCCAGAGGCGAAGGGCGATATGCTGTCAGCACATTTATGCAACCGCCTTCATCTACGCCTTCGGCGTTGGGTGCATACCACGCTCCCTGCGGCACCGAAACCACGCCCGGCATCATGCGTCGGGTGACCTTGACCGGTAGTTTGGTGCGGCCACGATCATTATAGACGTAGACCATATCGCCCAGTTCGAGGCCCCGTTCCTCAGCATCCATCGGATTCATCCACACTTCTTGCGGTGCAGCCTCTTGCAGCCAGGGGACATTGCCATAGCTGGAGTGCGTGCGCTGCTTGTAGTGATGGCCGATTAACTGGAGCGGGTATTTGTCGCGCAGCGGGTCTTCGTAACTCTCCCAGGTCGGCACATGGATGGGTAAACCGGTGATCACATCGCCTTCTGGCAAATCCCATTCCTGGCTGATGTCATGCAGGCGGGGTGAGAAGATTTCGATCAGCCCGGACGGAGTACCCAGCGGGTTCTCTTCAGGGTCTTCGCGGAATGCCTGGTAGGCAACATAGTATTGGGTTGGATTGGGGTTGGACACCTTGTAAATGCCCATCTCTCTAATTTCTTCATAGGTCGGGAAGTCCGGGTTATTTTCGCGGGTTTGTTCAACCGCGTATTGCAGCCATTCTTCCTGCGTCCGACCTTCGGTGAATTCCTCTTCCACGCCCATGCGTTTGGCGATTTCCGTACACATGTCGTAGGCTGGCATACACTCAAACAGCGGATCGATGGCGTTTTCACAGAAGATGACGTAACCCATGTTACCGGTATCGCCGTTGGGCGACATATCGATGCTCTCGAAGTTGGTCGTATCCGGCAGCAGGATGTCGGCGAATTTGGCGCTCGGTGTCATATGATTGTCGATGACAACAATCATCTCACACAGACTTTCATCTTCCAGAATCGAGGTCGTCAGATTGACATCGGAATGCTGGTTGATGATGCAGTTACCGGCGTAGTTCCACATAAACTTGATGGGAACGTCCAGTTGTTCTTTACCGCGCACACCGTCGGCAGTCGCTGTCATCTCCGGGCCGCGCATGATCGCGTCAGGCCACATGAAGACCGAAATCGAGGCATCAACCGGATTGCTCAAGGTTGGAAAGGCGGACATGCCAATGCCGAAGCTGGCGTCTCTTGCGCCGGTGCCGCCACCGGGGATACCGACATTGCCGGTCAGGATGGGGAGCATGGATACAGCGCGGCATGCCTGCTCGCCGTTGGCCTGCCGCTGGATGCCCCAACCCTGCGCGATATAGGCCGGTTTGGTTAATGCGATCTCGCGGGCAAGCTGGACAATCCGGGTCGCCGGGATACCCGTGATGCTGGCCGCCCATTCGGGGGTCTTGGGTGTCTCATCCTGGCCTTCACCCAGAATATACTCTTTGTAGCTGTCCTGGTCTTCGTAGCCTTCCGGCATCGTCGATTTATCGTAGCCGATGCAGTAGGTATCCAGGAATTCCTGGTCAACCAGGTCTTCGGTAATCATGACATATGCCAGGCCGTTAACCAGTGCGGCATCGGTGCCGGGGCGAATGGGAATCCACTCATCCGCTGATGTCACCGCTGTGTCGTTGTAACGCGGATCGATCATAATGAGTTTGGTATCGCTGCGCTGCTTGAACTGCTGCAGGTGATAAATGATACCGCCACCGCTCATACGGGTCTCGCCGGGGTTGTTGCCGAAGTAAACGACGAGCTTGCTGTCCTGAATCCCCTCGATGCTGTTGTTTGTGACCCAACCGCCGCCAAACGTGTAGGGCAGAGCGGCTGCGATCTGCGCGGCACTGTAGGTGCCATAGTGGTTCAGATACCCGCCTAGAGTGTTCATCAAACGGGCAATGGGGCTGGCACCGGGCGGCCAGGACTTGCCGACAATGGCACCGAGGGTGCCTGTTGCGTAGTTGATATAGACCGCTTCGTTACCGTATTCGTCGAGAACCTCCTGGAGCTTCTCGGCGATGGTATCGAACGCTTCTTCCCAGGTGATCTGTTCATATTCCCCGGAACCACGCTTACCCACACGCCGCATCGGGTATTTGAGCCGGTCGGGATTGTAAACGCGCTGGCGAATCGAACGACCGCGCACACAGGCACGAACCTGGTGGTTTCCGAACTCATCGTCACCGGTGTTGTCCGTTTCCACACGTACAATTGCGCCATCTTTGATGTGTAAGCGCAACGGGCAGCGGCTGCCGCAGTTGACATGGCATGCGCTCCACACGATCTTCTCGGCTTCCGGGACCGTGTCACGGGATGCCTGTGCGGTGTTCAACGGTGCGAAACCGCTGCTTGCCAGATAGGTCGTTCCCCCCAATGCAGCACTCCATTTAACGAAGCTGCGGCGGGACATAACCGTGCTGGTTACTACATCTTTGATAAAATCAATATCGGCCATTCGGCTTACTCCTCACTATAAAGATGGGGAAGAGGGGGCGGCAGAAAAATCAGGATCATAAAAAACTCTTTCACCAATGCGACAAACTTAACATTAGATTAACGAGTTTGTGGTTTTTTTCACATCCGGCAAGTGGGTAATCCGTATCACCCGAATGGGTGATCTTTACTCAATCCGGTAGAATGCCGCACGAAACAGCGTAGGCTGCCGCCTGGGTACGGTTCTCGACACGCAGTTTTTCCAGGATATTGCGCAGGTGGACTTTGACCGTATTGATGGATATGAACAGACTTTCAGCGATCTGGGGATTGCTCTCTCCCTGGGCGACTAACCGTAATACTTCAATTTCACGCTCAGTCAGCAGTTCGCGAATTTCATCCATATCGGATTGTGACTGCCGCGGTGGATTGGCGATACATTTGAGCAGACGTGCGCTCATTGACCGCGTCATAATCGCTTCGTTGCTTTGAACCCCACTGATCAGTTGGAACAGTTCATCAGCGTCCAGGTCTTTGAGCAGATAACCGACTGCGCCCAGTTGAATGGCTTCGTAGAGGTGTTGGTCATCCTCGGATGAGGTTAACATCACAACGGCGGTCTGCGGGTGGTTGGCGCAGATGCATGAGGCAGCCTGTAAGCCGTCCACATCTGGCATGAAAATATCCATTAGAACGAGATCAGGTTTCATTTCTCGCACCATCTCCACGGCCTCACGCCCGTTGGAAGCTTCTCCTACCACATTCACCAGGTCTGGACGGGTTCTCATCAACCCGATCAAACCCTGCCGGAATAATCGGTGGTCATCTGCGATCACTACATTTAACATATCACGCCTCCTTTTATAATAACGGTAAATCTAATTCGATTGTGGTACCGGCTGCGATGGACGAGTCAATGGTCAGCCGGCCATCTACCTGTTCGGCTCGTTCCCGCATGGTTTGCAGTCCAAACTGGCTGCTATTCGCTTGATCAGGTTGTATCCCAATGCCGTTGTCGATCACACTTACATGCAGCCAGCCCGGTTCACTCGTGATTTCTACATGGACTACTGACGCATTAGCGTGCTTGCGGACATTGGTGAGTGCTTCCTGGATGATGCGTGTAAGCTGGGCTTCCGCCAGCGGGGATAGCGTTAGATCGTTCTCGGTATGATCCAGAAAAATGGTTTGGATACCCGTCTGGATGCCAAACTCCTGGACATAGGTCTGCAATGCCTGTTTGAGATCAATGTCTTGCGAAAGGGTAGTTCGCAGACTCAGGATATTCTGTCGGACATCGGCGTGGGCGGACTTAATCTCGCGGCGAGCATTTGCCAACTCATCGAGAACCGCGTCTGTGTTGCCCTGACGGACAAGGGCTTCCAGCGTCTGCATCTCGACGCCCAGATAGCCCAGAATTTGCGCCAGTCCGTCATGCATTTCGCGAGCGATGCGTGATCGCTCCTCGATTATTGCCAATGATTGCAGCCGTGCTGCCATAGTTGCGTGTTCAAGTGCGATGACCGCCTGGTTGGCGAGATGGCCCAGTCCAACCAGATGACCGCATGTGAACGGTATATCATCGCATCGTCCTGTCCACAACACGCCAATTGCAACCCCGTTTAGCATCAAGGGTACGACTGCGGCCTGCTTGATCTGCCATTGTTGGTGTCCGTCATTCCAGATGAAGGGTTCTTGCTGGTTGTCGAAACGTATCTCCTCACCTGTGCGTATCACCTGGATAATACTGGGATTATCCAGGACAACGCCGGATAGGGGTTTTGAACCCGCCGTTGTCGCTTGATAGCGTAGAGTCAGTACGTAATCTTCATCGCGCAGCGCCAGCACTGCAATATCAGAATCAACTGCTTGTCGTGCCGCCGTAACGACGGTGCAAAGCACCTTGTCTTCGGATTCCATGTTGGCAATCAGGCGGGAGACACTCACCACGTTGTCGAGCCACATAGCAGATTCTTGCCGCATCTTCAGACGTATTTGAACAGCACGATCCTGTGCTTGCCGGTGCTGGTCTTCCAGGTTTTGAAGTTCGTGTTGGCGTTCGACCTCAAACAGCCGCATCATGCCAACCACCGCCACCGTCAAGATCATCATGGTCCCGGTGTGCAAAATGTTGTGACTCGTAGTCATCAAGCCAGAGATAATGCCGTTGAGGAGAAAGGCCGCTGCGGCGACCAGCAGGGTCTCGCGCAGAATACTCGTGGTGAGATTTGCTTTCAAACGACGCCACTGCTGCAAACATCCAAAAGCCGCGAGGAGATTGCCGGGAAAAAATAACAAATATCCCGACCATTCCACCAGTCCGCTCTCTAATGGTGTCGTCATGATGATGACCAGACCATAGGCCACGAGCAGGCTCAACGGCACAAACACGACCAGCGGGACCAGCGGCAGCCAGTTGGGCAGGTGTCCGGCATCTGCAATCAGACCGATGCCAAAACGTACCAGCATCACCCCGGCAACCGGGAGCGTGACCATCATGATGACGTTTGCGGCCTCATTGGTATCGGTTGTGTTGCTGAACATGCGGCTCCAACTGTACGCGCTTAGCATGAAGCCAAAAGCGGATAGCCAGATGAAATGGCGTCCCAGCGCCAGGCGACTGGTGCGCCGTCCGCGCAACAGAACGACCAGTGCCAGAGTGAAAGCCGTCAGCCCATAGAGAAATCTCATAATTAGTTTTTTGCCAGCAGTAACGTATCCTCAAAGAATGGCAAACGTTTTCTCGATTGTACCATTAATCGACCGAGCGGTGTGAAATGGTATTATGTGTGAATTTATCCGG
>CAYQJO010000021.1:22200-31246 GCA_964417785.1 uncultured Anaerolineaceae bacterium
GTACTCAAGGATGGCTGCTCCAATCACACGGATTGGTCCAGGCGCGTTGGTTGTTGGCATCGCGCACTGTCACTCGCGCATATGGACTGCGGAAACTGCGTAGTGGCAGACGGGCTTCGGTTATCCCACGTCCGTGAACGCTCACCGAGTTGTGACCGGCACCGGTGATAAACACCCGTTCCGCCGGTGAACATCGCACCATCACCTCGTCGTCTGTTCGGGTAACTGAGTGAATCTGCGGCCCGGTGCTGGAGTAGTACCAACCGCGTTTGAGTGACTCCAGCAGCGAGTCCGGCTGGCATTTTTCGGCTTTGACGTAGACCCATCCGGTGATAGCGTCGGCGCGTTCTGGCCGGAAATGGGCGTCATCCGTCGCACAGGCGTTGTAGGAGTGACCGCGTGCCAACATCATGTCCATCATGTACCAGCCATCGACACGATCATTGTGATCGATGGCGGTTCCGTTGAAGACTTCGATGGCGTGGACATCGCCCAGCGACAGTACATCGTTTTCAGTGAGAGTATACCATTGGGGATGGGCAACTGCCACGTATGCACCGGCATTCACTGCCCGCTGTGCGATTTGCGGTCCGGTTTCATCTTTCGTAGGTGGTGCGAAATCGAGCGGCAGGCCCACCGCCAGGATGTGCCACAGTTGACCATGCTCCGTCTCACCGGCGTGTAGTTCTGCGCCTAAGAGGGTGGTGAAGGTCTGCGTGCGGTAGTTCCGGGTGTCGGTCACGGGGAAGCCGTAGTGTTCCAGGAAGTGATCGGTAATGGCGACAAAGTCGTAGCCGTTGACGCGGTAGAAGTCACACACAGCTTCCGCTGACCAGGCACCGTCGGACCCGGCTGAATGGGTGTGCAGATTACCGCGCCAGAAGCGGCCTGGTTTGTCAAATGGGAGATTGTCCATCGATTGCCTCTCATCTCTTTGAATACGGATCAAGTGCGTCGCGCAGGCCGTCGCCGACGAAATTGATGCTCAGCGTACACAGCGCGATTGCCAGTCCTGGTGGTATCCACAGCCACCAGCGTGATCGCAGTACCGTATGCGATTGGGCTGCGTTCAGCATTTTACCCCAACTGGGTTGGGTCGGATCGCCCAGGCCAAGAAAGCTCAGATTGGCTTCGATTAAGATGCCGCTGGCGACGGCCAGTGTAACCGCCACAATGACGGATGCAAAGACGTTGGGTAGAATGTGCCGTCTCATGATGGTAATTGGGGTTGCCCCCAATGCCTGGGCGGCCAGCACAAAGTCCCAGTGGCGCAAGCTGAGTACCTGCGAGCGTACCAGTCTGGCGGTCCCCGGCCACAGAATCAGACCCATGACCATGACAATGTTTTCCAGCCCCGGACCGAGCAGGGCCACCGCCGCCAGGATAATCACCAGATCAGGGAATGAGATCATGATGTCGGCGAGGCGCATGGCGGCCTGATCGATCCAGCCGCCCATGTAACCGGCGATCAGTCCCACCAGCGTGCCGATTCCGGTTACCAGCAGGCCGGTTGCAAGCCCGACTGTCAGCGAGACCCGTGTGGAATAAACGAGGCTGCTCCAAACATCGAAGCCGAGGCGGTCGGTTCCCAGGAGATGTTCGCTCGTCGGAGCTGAGTCGCGGTTGTCGCGGTCGCGCTCGTCGAATGCATAGCTTGTTAACGGACCGGCGAACACTGCCAGCCCGGCGATGATGATAAGAATTATCGCACCCGTCAGCGCTAGCCGGTGCTGGATGAAACGCCGTACTGCCGGGTGTTTCTGTGCCGGTTTAATGGTCAGGACATTATTGGTCATATCGGACTCTGGGATCGAACAGAACGTACAGAATATCGGCAATCAGATTGGCGACCACAACCATCAAGGCGAAGATCAGCGTGATGCCCATCATCATGGGATAATCCTTGTCGGTGGCGGCCCGGATGCTGAGCAAACCGATTCCCGGCCAGTTGAAAATCGTCTCCACGATGACCGAGCCGCCGAAGATTCCTGGCAGTCGCAGTGCGATGATGGTAATGATGGGCAGCAGGGCGTTTGGTAGTGCGTGCAGCCGGTAGACGGTGCGCTCGCGCACACCTTTTGCCCGTGCAGTACGTAAGTAGGGCATGTTGAGGATTTCCAGGAAGCTGGACCGGGTGAAACGGGCCAGCGATGCCGCACTGGCGGCACTCAATGCGATGACAGGCAGGACCATGTGGTGCAGCATATCCAACCAGCGCTCTGTCCAGGTCGCATCAGCGGTCAGGGTGACGCTGCGTATGCCGGATGTGGGGAAGAGGTCGAATTGAAGCGCGAACACGGCCACCAGGATCAACGCCAGGAAAAAGCCGGGTGTACTTAACCCGATGAACGACAGCAGCGTGAAAACATAATCGACGATGGAATACTGGTAGATGGCTGAGACTGCGCCAATCAAGAGGCCAACCAATGAACTGAAAACGAGCGCTGTCACGGTCAGGCGCAGCGTACTCTCGAAGTTTGCCGCGATTTCGTCCGCTACATTGCGCTGCGTGATAAGTGAGCGGCCAAAATTGCCTTGAAAGATGTCGCTCAGCCAGCGAATGTATTGGACCGGCAGTGGGTCGTCCAGTCCCAGTTCATCCCGTGCCAGTTCCAGGCTGTCTTCGTCCAGGGTTTCCAGGTTGGCATAGGCCAGCAGTGGATCACCGGGAGCCAGATTGATGAGCGCGAAGGTGCCAATGGTGATGCCGATTATAGTGGGGATGGCGAGGATCAGACGCCGGAGTAAATATCGAGTCATGAGGTTATGCTCTAAACACCAGGGGACCGTGTGATCCCCTGGTGTGCAGTAGAAACTGGATCAATTGAGCGTCCAGTTGGTCAGGTCCCAGGTGATGTAACCGCCGGAGGAGCCGGTCACATCTTCGATACGATCACTGACAGCCCAGATCACGTTCTGGGTCATCAGATACAGACTCGGTAGTTCCTGGTTCAGAATGGTGGATGCCTCGTTGTAGATGGCGGCCCGTTCGGCCAGATCGGTCGTTGCAGCACCCTGGTCCATCAGCGCGTCCCATTCGGGATTGCTGAAGCCGAGGGCGTTGGCCCAACCGGCGCAGGTGCGGTAGAAGCGGGCGCTCTCGTTGGGATCACGGCCCAGCGCACCACCGGCATTGCGGGCGAGGTCCCAGTCTTCGGCCAGCACGCTGGGAATGAAGTTGCTGGATGTGGTCAGGCGGATTTCCAACGGGATACCGATGGCCCCCAGGTAATCCTGGAGCAGGATACCCAGTTCAAAGCCTTCTTCGCCTGGCTGCGAGATGTAGACCAACTGGCGGATGTCTTCGCCGTCGGCGTTGACGAGACGGTTGCCGTCTTCGTTGAGGGTCCAACCAGCGTCAGCCAGCAGGGATAACGCCTGCTCAGGATCGTAGTCGTAGGCTTCCAGGCCGCTGTTATCCAGCCAACCTGGGCCAAAAATCGATGAGTAGATGCGGGTACCTTCACCGTTGGCGATTACGTCGATGATTTCATCGCGGTCGATGGCGAAAGAGATGGCCTGACGCACCCGTACATCGTCCAGCGGTGAGCGTGGATTGTAGCCCTCGGCGACGGTCTCGGCGGAGCAGTCTTCGGTGATGCGCGGCTCGTTGACGTTGAAATGGGCCACGTAGTAACCCAGGCCAGCGCGAGACAGCACGTTGATCCCATCCATCTCAGCGAAGCGCTCGGCATCAAGGGCGGAGATACCTGTCAGGTGGATTTCACCGGCTTCCATCGCGGCAAGCTGAGCTTCACCGTCGGCAAAAGCCTGGACAATCACGACCGGAATGTTGGCGCTTTCACCCCAGTAGTCCTCACGGGCTTCCAGACGCCAGAAATTGTCACGTTCGTAGTCGGCCAGGACATACGGCCCGCTGGTGACGTCGGGCAGTTCCATATAGGGATGATCGGCGATTTCTGCCGGGTTCGCATCAGCCAGCACATGCTGCGGCAGGATTCCCAGAGTGGTGTTACCCAGGAACAGGTAGTTGGGCGAAGTCAGGGTGAACGCAATGGTCTTTTCGTCGATCACCTGGATGCCGGTGATCTCATCGGCTTCACCGCTGCTGTAGGCTTCCACGCCCTCAACCAGGGTGATGTCACTGCGACCGGCGGGCGGCTGCGGCAGGGCCAGCAGTTCAGGATGCGATTTCAGTTCCCAGGTGAATTTCACATCATCGGCGGTGATGGCTTCGCCGTCGCTCCAGGTGGCGTTTTCCGGCAGGGTGAAAGTGTAGGTGAGACCGTCATCGCTGATGGTGACATCTTCAGCCAGTGACAGCACCGGGTTCATTTCCGCGTCGAACCAGGTCAGGCCCGGCAGAATCAGAGGGAAGACATAGAAATCCGGGGTGCTTGTGGCCCAGAGCGGGTTATTGCGGAAGGCGGTAGTCGTCGGTGTCCCCAGGACGATGGTGTCGTCGTCCTGAGCCTGTGTGGTAAATGGGAGACCTAATGTGGCGACAAGAAAGATCGCCAGGATGAAACGTGATATAGACATTTGTACTACTCCGTAACCTGATTTGAGTGAAGTGAATCTGGTTTACCTATGGACATTACTCAACGCATGTTAAGCTGTATTTATCACAACTTTAAAAATATGTTCATTGTTTATGGTTCGTTGTCGTGAAATAATTTCAAAGTAATGTGATCTGGAAGGAGTAGTTTGGCGATGTCAGAACCCGGTGGCATTCTGATACGGTTGCGGGGCATGCGTGATAGTCTGTCCCCTGTATCTCAGCGCATTATTGATTTCATTATTGAACATCAAGCCGATGTCATTCATATGTCTGTTTCGGATGTAGCCGCGGCAGTCGGCGTCAGTATCGGCAGTGTGGTCCGCGTGTGTCAGCAGATTGGTCTGAAGGGGTTTCAGGACCTCAAGATTATGCTGGCCCGCGAGATTGTCGAGCCGGTGAAGTTCATTCATGAGGATGTCAACGCCGACGACGACACACGGACGGTGGTGGAGAAGGTCTTGCAGAGCGACATCAAAGCGCTCATCGACACATTGAAGGTGCTGGATGTCTCGGCCATGGCGAAGGCCGTCGATATGATCTTGAAGGCCAAACGGGTTGAATTCTATGGCATTGGCAGCGCCGGTCCGATTGCGGTCGATATTTACTACCGGATGCTGCGTATCGGGATTAACTGTGTGGTATCCACCGACTCCCACATGCAGGCGGTCAGTGCATCGCTGACGGATGAAGATGTAGTTATCGTGACCATCTCGCACAGTGGCAGCACCCGTGAGACGGTCGATGCGATGCGGCTGGCAAAGCAAGCAGGTGCCAGGACGATCAGCATCACCAACTACGGCAAGTCACCGATCCAGGATTATACCGATGTGGTGTTATATACGGCTGCGACTGAAACGCTCTTCCGGACGGAAGCCATGACCAGCCGGATCGCACAACTGAGTGTCGCTGATGCACTGTACGTATGTGTGGCGATTGCGCAGTTTGAAACGTCGATGAGGAACATCAACCTGACGGCTGATGTTCTGTCGATCAAGCGATATTGACCGTCAAGTTTTTGACAAACTGCGCAAATGAGCATACAATAAGCGTAGTTTACACGAGTTCGGTTACACGAGTAAACTGACGTAATTGGCCTGTAATTGGATATGGTGTTTATGTCGGCTCGTAGACCCACCCAGAAGGATGTCGCTCGACTCGCCGGTGTTTCGCGTGTGACTGTCTCGATAGTCCTCAACGGCAAGACCAGCGGCAGTGTTCCCATCAGCGAGGAAACACAGACGCGGGTTTTCAACGCCGCCCGTGAGTTGGGATATGCGCCGAATCCGGTCGCCCAGATGCTCAAGCAGGGCAGCAATCATATCCTCGGTATCTTCGTTTACGAGCCTGAATTCCCCTACGACGTCGATAATTATCTATTTCACCATCGCCTCGGCGTCGAACGTGAGGCCGCCCGGCTCGATTACAATGTCCTGTTCTTCACCCGTAATCACAACAGCGGGAAACCCACAATCTTCGAAAACGGTATGAACTCGCTCCGGTTGGCTGATGGCTGCATCATCATGGGTGGGGAGCCGAACCGGGAAGAACTCTGCTTGCTCGCTGAGCAGCAGTATCCGTTTGTGTGCATTGGCCGGCGTGACGGCGACTGTGAGATTGACTGGGTGGTGGACGATTATATGGACGGCAGCCGGCAGGCGGTCCAGCACTTGATCGATTTGGGGCATCGTCGGATTGGCTTTATTGCGGGGGATCTCCTACCAGAGGCAATGGCAGATAAGCTGGTGGGCTGTCATGAAGCTGCTGCCCAGGCGGGTGTCGAGTTGCTGGAACTGTCCGGCACCGGTTGGGGTGTCTCGGATGGTCTGCTACAAATCGTGGAAGAAAATAACATTACAGCCCTGGCATGTCCTAACAACCGTACCTTTGACGATTGTTTACAAGTCTTTTCGAATCATCGACTTACCATTCCCGAATATGTATCGGTGGTTGCGCTGACACCGCCCATACGCTCGACACTTGAGACCTTTACGAAAGCACCGACTTATGTTCGTTTGGACCGAGTTACGGTCGGGCTGGAGGCGGTGCGCCTGTTGGTCAAGCGGCTGAACAACCAGCCCGTTGCCAACAACCAGATTTATGTTCCCTGTGAGTTGGTCGTGGGAGAAACGACCGGCCCACCGAGACACATCGACGGTTGAGACGAAAGGATCGCCTATTGAAGAAATTGTATGCGGTATACAGCTTATCGAATGATAGACATTTAGGAGAAAAAGACACATGAAGATCAGAATCATCGCTTTCGTATTGATCGCCATCCTCGCCATGAGTTTTTCTGGTGGTGTGTTGGCCCAGGATGACGCCGCCTGTGCTGGTGGTGAAGAAGTCACCATTACCTTCATGAACTGGTGGGGGGCTACCCGTGAGCCGCTCATGGACCAGGTTATCGCCAACTTCAACGAAATCTGCCCCAATATCACCGTCGAGAATTCAGTCCAGGCGTGGGATAACCGCGCTGAACTGGTGGCGACCACCGTTGCCAGCAACAATCCGCCTAACCTCATCATGACCGGGCGCGTTGAGACCTACCAATTCGCTTTCCAGGGCTTCCTGGAACCAATTGATGACTTTGTGGCTGCTTCCGGCATTGATCCGGAAGAGGTCTTCTACGAGGGTGAAATCGCCAATCAATATTTCGACGGCCAGCTTTATGCGATGCCGCTGCCGACTGCGGGTGGTATCAGCGGCTTGATGATGTACAACAAGACCATGTTCCGCGAAGCCGGTCTCGATCCCGATGATCCGCCGGAGACCTGGCAGGAACTGGAAGAAGTTGCCGCAGCTATCTCCGAGGTGGATGCCTTCGGTATCGTCAAGATGGGTGTGAATCTCGAGTTGGGCAGCGAACTGAACAATTCGTTTGCCTACTGGCTTTACACCAACAATGGCAGGCTGTTCTCGGATGATGGGCGTACTGTGACCTTCAACAGTCCTGAAGGTGTGGAGACACTGGAATGGATGGTCAACTTCATTAATGAGTACAGTGGTGGTGTCGAAATGGACCGTGATTTCATGGCCGCTACACCCGATATGACCACTGCCGATAATCCCTTCTATAACGAACTGTTGGCGGTCCATTTCCCCAACGTTTCGGGCTTTGGTCACCTGCAAAATACCGATCCGGAGATGTGGGAAGATACGGATACCTGGGGTGTCGCACTGCGGCCCTACAACGGTGAGAACCCGGATGCAACCCATGCTGGCGTTTCAGGTCTGGCCTTTAGCTGGGGTTATGTCATTCCAAGCAATCAGCCAGACGTAGAAAAGGCCGCGGCCTATGCTTTTATGGAGTACCTGACGACTGCCGATGATGGTGGTTGCTACTTCATGTTCGAGCAGGGCCGTCCTTCTCCGATAAAATCCTGCAACGAGCGCGAAGCTTACTACGACGCCAATCCTTACTGGGATACGGTGCTGGAGTCGCTGGCTGTTGACGTCAGTGTGCCGGTGACGCCGGTGCAGACTCAGATCAACGATATTCTGCATCGGGCGGTCGAGGAAGCCCTTTTCGGTGCTGATGCCCAGTCGGTTCTGGACAACGCTGCGGAAGAAGCGCAGGCCCTCCTGGATGAATTCTGGGGCGAGGCATAACGAGTCTCTCCATATCCCTTTCTCTCGTTACGAGAGAAAGGGACACCCTCTCCAAAAACTGGTTTTACGGAGTGAATGATGGTTACAACGACACCGCGCACATCCATCCAGTCGTCGGGATTGCTGCAAACCTTTACCGATTTCTGGTTCAAACGGCGGAGTTGGGTCGGGTATCTCTTCATATTGCCCTGGTTTATCGGCATGATCTGGTTTGATGCGATCCCGTTTGTGTCCAATCTGTATCTGGGGTCAACCGATTACGCAGTCGGCCCAGTTGAGAACGCCAACTGGATCGGTCTCGAAAACTACGAAAAGATGTTTACTGAAGACGATCTCTTCATGAAAAGTATGGGCAATACGGTTTATTACATTGTGTTCAGTGTGCCGTTGACGCTGCTGCTGGCGCTGGGCATTGCCCTGCTTCTCAATTCGGAAATTCGCTTTATGGGCATGTTTCGGACCATCTATTATATCCCATCGGTGATTCCGATTGTGGCGGCGTCGGTCATCTTTATGTGGATGTTCAACGCCCGTTCTGGTGCGGTCAACCAGGTTCTTTTCGCCATTGGCATTCAACCGGTGCGCTGGTTGACCAACCCTGATTACATCAAGATGACGCTGGTTATTGTCAGCTTGTGGGGATTTGGCGCACAGATGATTATCTTTCTGGCGGCGCTGCAAGGCATCCCTACTCATCTCTATGAAGCAGTTGCCATCGACGGGGGTGGACTGTGGTCACGGCTGCGCTATGTGACCATTCCTCTCATTACGCCCACTATCTTTTTTAACATGCTGGTTGGTCTGATTGCCAGCTTCCAGGTATTCGCAACGGCGTTCATCATGCTGGGCGCCAACGGTGGGCCGTTACAGGCGGGTCTGTTCTACATGATGCATACCTACAACAACGCCTTCCGT
>CAYQJO010000022.1:0-31029 GCA_964417785.1 uncultured Anaerolineaceae bacterium
GGCAGCACCGCCGTTTCGAGGTGCCGCAGGGCATCACCGGCTGGTGGCAGGTCAATGGTCGCAGCGATAAGCCGTGCCATCTGAACACCGACCAGGACCTGTACTACATCGACCACTACTCGTTCTGGCTGGACATCAAAATTCTGCTCATGACGGTCCCCGCGCTGCTGAAAGGCAAAGGCGCATTCTGAAAAAAGAGGCCAGTTTCGGCCTCTTTTCTGTGCCACCCAACTATTCGGACGACCACGCCTCGCGAAACTCCGGATACAATGTCAAACCACCATCGACAAAGAGCGTTTGCCCGGTGATATAAGCGGCCTCGTCCGAACACAGGAAGGCCGCGACCGCGCCCATTTCTTCGGCTTCGGCGGCCCGTCCCATGGGGATGTGACTCTCGACTTCGGCTTTCTTCTCTGGATCATCCACCCAGGCCCGGTTGATGGGCGTGATGGTCGCCCCGGGTCCGATACCGTTGATACGGATTCCGCGTCCGGCGTATTCCAGCGCCAGCGTGCGTGTGAGATTCTGCATGCCGCCCTTGCTGGCCGAATACCCGACAAAACGCGGCTTGGGGATGATCTGGTGGACACTGGACACATTCAGAATAATGCCGGGCCTGTCCTGCCCCAGAACATGCTGGATGGCCTTCTGCGCACACATGAATGCCCCGGTCAAATTGGTGGCAATGACCCGCTGGAAATCCTGTACGGAAATCTCATGCGAGTTGCCCGCGATCTGGAACCCGGCGTTGTTGATGAGAATGTCGATCCCGCCCAACCCGGCAATCACCTCATCAAACATGCGGACCACATCTTCCTCACGAGAGACATCGGCCTGGACCAGCAGGGTCCGTCCGCCGCAGTTGGAAATTTCATCCACACACTCGTGAACCATTCGCTCCGTTTCTTTGGCTTCATCGGCGCTTTTGCGATAATTAATGGCGACATTCGCCCCTTCATGACCGAGACGGATGGCAATCGCCTGCCCGATCCCCGAACTCCCTCCAGTTACCAGAACGTTCTTTCCTGCGAGACCCTTCATCCACCTGTCCTCAATCTACCGTCTTCACTTCGTCACCGGAATCAACGCACCGTTAATCACGGCACCGGCCTCCGATGCCAGGAACACCATCACCTGTGCAATGGCTTCCGGAGCAACCCATTTGCTAAAGTCGGCTTTGGGCATGGCTTTACGATTGGCTTCCGTGTCAATCGTACCCGGCAGCACACTGTTGACCGTAATGCCCTGCCCCCGGTACTCCGCCGCCATACTCTCGGTGACACGCGCCACCGCCGCTTTGGATGCGCTGTAAGCGGCATGATTGGCGCGGCCACTCAGCGCTGCCATCGCCGCCGTGTGGATCACCCGGCCAGAGCCATTCTCTACCATCACCGGCAACACCGCCCGGCTGGTGACGAATATCGACCGGGCGTTGAGGTTCATCATCAAGTCCCAGGTTTCCAGCGACGTTTCATGCACTGGAGTCCCGGCCCGGTATCCACCAACAGTGTTAATCAACACATCGATCCTGCCGAAGCGATCCACCGCCGACGCCACAACCCGCGCCATATCGTCCGGTTGGGTGGCGTCCACACCGGGAATCAGCAAATGGTCCTCCGATCCCGCCAGTTCCGGGAACAGCTTCGCCACACGGTCATCAGCACGGTCCGGCAGCACCATGCTGGCTCCCTCAGCCTGAAACGCCCGCACCACCGGCCCACCCAGACCGCCACTCGCACCCGTTACCAGTACAACCGCCATCTCACTTATCCTCCCATCATCAGATTAAACGGACGGCTTCAATCATCTAAAGCCTACCACCCGATTGTTGCAACAGTTTCGCCACTAATCCAGTCCAACCCGTCTGGTGACTGGCACCCAGACCGGCCCCGTTATCACCATGAAAGTATTCGTGGAACAGCAGATGATCGCGCCACAGCGGGTCCGTCTGGAACACCTCATTACCGCCGTAAATCGCCCGTCGTTCATCCTCGTCCAGCAAGAACAGACGCACCAGACGGCGCGATAGCTCGGTGGCAACCTCGCCCAGCGTCATCATCACACCGGAGCCGGTCGGACATTCAACCTGGAGATCATCGCCGTAGTAGTGATGAAAGCGCTGCAAGGCTTCGATAATCAGATAGTTGATCGGGAACCAGATCGGTCCGCGCCAGTTGGAGTTTCCACCGAACAGACCGCTTTCGGACTCGGCAGGCTGATAGTCGATGCTGAAGTCCTCACCGTTATAAGTCAGACTGAAGGGGTTATGCTCGTGATAGCGTGAGAGCGACCGAATACCGTATTCGGACAAAAATTCGTTCTCATCCAGCATATAGCGCAGCACACTTACCAACCGATCACGGGTGAGAATGGCGGTCAGATGACGGTGGCCTACCCCTTCCACATCAATGCTCGCCATGTTGCCAGCCAGATGCGGGCGATTCTCGATAAACCAGTGGGTACGCCGGTCGAAATCCTCCATATCGCGCAGCACTTCCGGTTCCAGCGTCTCAACCGCAATAAGCGGCATCAACCCGACCAGCGAGCGTACCTTGAGCGGCACCACATCACCGTTGGGCAGATTGAGCATATCATAAAAGAAACCATCCGCTTCATCCCACAGGCTGCGTCCGGTGCCGCCGCAGTTGGTCATAGCATGGGCAATTCCCAGGAAATGCTCGAAGAACTTGGTCGCCATATCCTGGTAAACTGGCTCGTAGCGGGCCAGTTCCAGGGAAATCTTCATCATCACCAGGCAGTAAAACCCCATCCAGGCCGTGCCGTCGGATTGATCGATATAACCGCCGGTGGGCAGTGCGCCGCTGCGATCAAACAGGCTGATGTTATCCAGCCCCAGAAAGCCGCCCTGGAAGATATTGCGCCCTTCACGGTCCTTACGATTCACCCACCATGTAAAGTTCAACAGCAGCTTGAGATAAACCGCCTTCAAAAACGCCACATCCGGTTGGCCGTTCTGTGCCGCGTCGATCTTATACACGCGCCAGGTGGCCCAGGCGTGGACCGGCGGGTTGACATCACCGAAGGCCCATTCATATGCCGGGAGTGCGCCGTTCGGGTGCATATACCACTCGCGGGTCATCAAGATCATCTGGCGCTTGGCGTAGTCCGGGTCCACCAGCACCAACGGAATGCAGTGAAACGCCAGGTCCCAGGCCGCATACCAGGGGTATTCCCACTTATCCGGCATAGAGATCACGTCGAAGTTGTTCAGATGAATCCATTCGTGATTGCGCCCGGTCTGCCGCGACCGGGGCGGCGTCGGTCCGGCGGGATCACCATTCAGCCATTGTTCAATGTCAAAATAGTAAAGCTGCTTGGTCCAGAGCATACCGGCGAACGCCTGCCGCTGGACCATCCGTTCATCGTCAGTCAGGTTCGGGTTCTGGACCTCAGCGTAAAAGGCGTCGGCCTCCTCGATCCGCTTCGCCAGTGTTCGATCAAACTGGTTAAAAGGCCGGGTGAATGTCTGGTCGGTCAACCGCAGGCGAACCGTCCAGGTCTCGCCCGGTTGCAGTTCATGTTGGTAAAGCGCCGCCGCTTTGGTCCCCTGCCCTTCCGGATTGACCGCACCCGTCTCACGGTTGACCATATAACGGTGAAAAGCATCTTTGACATACGGCGTCGCATTGACGATGTAGTATAAGCGCTCAAGGTTTGTCTCATTCTCGGTGAAGATCCATTCGTCGGGATGATCCGCATAAAGATGGTAAATCCCCGCCGCCGGATGCTCCAGGCGCACAGCATCCTCGCCCGCATCATACAGCGCCGGCTTACCCGGTACATCGTTCATGGGACCGGCTTCATAGCCCCAACTCCAGGTGTTGCGGAACCATACCGTTGGCAGCAGAACCAGCGGCGCGGCCTCCGGTCCCCGATTGGTCGCGCTAAACTGCACCAGGATGTCGTTTTCGCCACCTTTGGCGTATTCAACCACCACATCGAAGTAGCGGTCGCCGTCGAAGGCACCCGTGTCCATCAGTTCATATTCGTAATCGTAGTAGCCGCGCCAGCGATTTTCATCCACCAGATCGTGGTATGGGAACGCGGCCTGCGGGTACTTATACAGCATTTTCATGTAGCTGTGCGTTGGTGTACTGTCGAGATAGAAGTAATATTCCTTCACATCCTCGCCATGATTGCCCTCGTTGCCACTGAGGCCAAACATGCGCTCCTTCAGAATGGGATCGTTGCCGTTCCAGAGTGCCAACGCAAAACAGATAAACTGGTGACGGTCGGAAATCCCGGCCAGACCGTCTTCATTCCAGCGGAAGGCTTTGCTGCGGGCATGATCGTGCGGGAAGAACTCCCAGGCCTGACCAAAGGCACTGTAATCTTCGCGTACCGTACCCCAGGCCCGCTCACTCAAATACGGTCCCCAGTTCTTCCAATTGGCTCTAAGCTCACGATGAGCCAGCAAACGTTGATGTTCCTGTGTCATGTTGTCTCTCCGATCAGCATCCAGGTCCGTAAAACTTCGGCTACACTCCATGCCTGTGCGACCGTCGCACGGGGATAATGGGGCGCATCACCTTCGGCAATCTCGGCAATGCTGCCCACACCATACGCTCTCAAATGGTGGGCAAAGGGTTCCAGATAGCTACGGGCAAGCGCATGATCGCGATAGACCCGCAGATGCGCAGCGACGAAATGCCCAATCAACCACGCCCATACCGGCCCCTGGTGATAAACTGAATCGCGCTGGTACGGCGTACCACCATATGTACCGGCGTAATCCGGGTGAGCGGACGACAGACTGCGCAGCCCCATCGTGGTCAGCAGTTCACGCCCACATGCATCGACCACCGCCTTCTGCTGCGCAGCATCCAGCGGACTGTGCGGCAGTGACACTGCAAACACCTGATTGGGTCGCAGAGTCTGGTCGTCGCCATCTGGCCCATCAATCACGTCAAAGCAGTAATGACCGGCCCAGAACCGGGCAAAACTGGCACGAACACGCTCCGCCATCGTCTCGTAGCGCTCCGGCGATTGATCCAGCGCACGGGCGAAATCGGCCATGCTGTGCAGCGCGTTGTACCACAATGCGTTGATCTCCACCGGCTTGCCTGTGCGCGGCGTGACCACCCAATCCCCAATTTTGGCGTCCATCCAGGTCAATTGCACACCCGCTTCACCCGCGTAGATAAGACCGTCCACCGGATCAACGTGTATCTGGTAGCGAGTGCCGCGTTCGTGCCAGTTGATAATCTCTTCCAGCACCGGGAACAACTCACTCAGCAGATGGGTGTCGCCGGTCGCGGCGACGTAAGCCCGCACCGCCTCGAAATACCACAGCGTCGCATCGACAGTGTTGTATTCCGGCACCTGACCCGAATCAGGGAAGCGGTTGGGCAGCATGCCCTGATCGACAAAAGCGGCATAGGTGCGCAAAATACGGGCCGCTTCATCGTGCCGGCGCGTGGTCAGCGTCAGACCGGGCAGAGCGATCATCGTGTCGCGGCCCCAGTCGCTAAACCAGTGATAACCGGCGATGATTGACCGTCCGTCCGGGTCACCGTTGGCTTCGCGGCGAACGATGAACTGGTCGGCTGCAAGCACCAGATGGCGTATCCAATCCGGCTGATTCTCGGTCTGGCTCTGCATCACCAGCGTGGCTTCGCGCTCACGTCGTGCAGCGTAGGCGGCCTCACCATCACGACTGGCATTGGCATCGGTTGTCGCCACCAATGTGACGCTTTCACCGGGTTGCAGCGTCATCCTGAAAACACCGGCAAACAGATTATCGTCCAGATAATCCAGGCCACGAAACCGCTCAACCTGCAAATAGTAATCGCGGTACCATACCCGGCGCGGTACGGCTCTGGCCCGGTCGCTCAACACATAGAACGGCTGCACCTCCGGTGTGGCCTGCACCCGGATGCCGTTTTCAATGCCACCCACATCCATCATCCAGCCATTCGACCGCGTAACATCGTGGTAATCGCGGTAATTGACCATCGCTTTGATGCGCAGGTTCAGCGGCAGGGTACCACGCTCCAATGTATAACGAACGTAGGTGGTATTGGCTTCGTGCTGCATGAACACCGTTCGCGTCAGCAGGGCATCAGCCACCGCATAGGTCCAGGCCGGCGTCGTGCCTTGCATGTGAAACCGCGCCAGGTGGTCGTGGCCGGTCGGCTCGATAGATTTACCCCACTGGTTAGCGAAGAGATGATAGTCCACCCCGCCGTAGTTGGCGATTTCATCGAACTTGGACACCAGCACAGTACGCCCTAAAGGCGGTTCCAGGGCGGCGACCAGCAAACCATGATAGCGGCGCGACAGCACCCCTGAGACGGTGCCGGAGGCATAACTGCCGATCCCGTTGGTGACCAACCATTCGCGCTGTGATGCATCGCCATGTATTTCGCGTCCGAAATCGAGAGTCATACGCTACCATCCTTCCCCAATGGATGTTAACACATTTTCATCACAGCGCTCGAAGTCTAAACCAAATCTTAAGAAGCATAACGAGTTGAAATGATGTAAAATGAAATGAACCAAAAACAAACAAAAAGGACTACTTGATTATGCCCCCCAATTTATGGGATCAAACAGAAGCCGACGTTTTGCCTGATCTGGATGGACTGGTTTACCGAAGCCATCTCCTGGGCCGCGACCGGAGCGTATGTAATATTTACGGCGGTAACACCAGCGCCAAACTCAAGCGTACCGACCATATGGGCCGCGAGATGACCGTGCTGGCGGTCAAGGCATCCGGTTCCGATGTACTCACCATTACCGAACCGCAGTTTGCGCTCCTCAAAATGGACGAGATCATGCCCCTGTTCGAGCGGGACGAGATGAGTGACGAGGAAATGGTCGCCTATCTGGCCCGCACGGTCTTCGAGCCGGGCCGTCCACGCCAGAGCATCGAGACACTGCTGCACGCCTTTACGCCCTATATCCATGTCGATCACACCCACCCGGATGCGGTTATCGCCCTGGCGTCGGCCCCCGATGCTGAGGCTGCCTGCCGCGCCGTATATGGCGAGCGGATGGCGTTTGTGCCGTTTATTCGCCCTGGATTCACCCTCAGCAAGTGGATCGGCGAGAAGATCGTGGGCAATTCGAAGGTCGAGTGTGTCTGCATGGGCAAGCACGGTCTGGTGAATTGGGGCGAAGACGCCAAGTCCTGCTACGACACCACCATTCGCCTGATCCAGGAAGCCGAGGACTATCTGGCGGATAAGCGCAAGGGCAAGAAGGTCTTCGGTGATCTGACCATCCCGGCGCTGGCGGCAGACCAACGCAGTGACATCATGGCGGAGGTGCTACCAGTCATTCGCGGCACAGTCTCCGGCACACGCCACGCCATCCTGGCCTATGATGACAGCGACAACATCCTGGAACTGGTCGGCAGCAGTGAGGCCGAGCGCGTCACCGCCCAGGGTGTCGCCTGTCCTGACCATCTGGTTCACACCAAGCGGGTCCCCCTGTTCATCGATTGGAAACCCGCCGACGGTGTGGACGCCCTCAAGGACAAACTCAAGAGTGGCATCAGCGACTACTACCAGGGCTACGCCGATTACTTCAAGCGCAACAAATCCGAAGGTGACGTAATCCGCGATGGCGCTCCCCGCGTGATCCTTATCCCCGGTCTCGGTATGGTCAGCACAGGCAAGGATACGGTCAACACCGATGTCAGCCGCCAGCTTTACCACCGGGCGGTCGAAGTGCTGGACGGGACCGAGGTCTTGGGTGGCTTCAACGCCCTGACGGAAGCGGAAGCCTACGGGATCGAATACTGGCCGTTGGAACTCTACAAGCTCAGCCTCAAGCCGCCGGATCGTGACTTCGCCGGTAAAGTCGTTCTCATCACCGGCGCAGCCAGCGGAATCGGACGGGCGACCGCACATCGGTTGGCAGCCGACGGTGCGCATGTGGTCATCTGTGACATCAACACCGAAGGCGGTCAGGAAGTGGCCGAGGCCATCTCCAACAAATATGGTCTGAAACGCGCCATTTTCGCCCATACCGATGTCACCGACGAGGCCGCCGTAAAAGACGCTTTCCGGCAGGCCGTGCTAGCCTACGGCGGTGTCGATGTGCTGGTGAACAACGCCGGTATCGCTGGTGGTGCGCCTATCGAGGAAACCACATTGGAAATGTGGCAGCGCAATATCGACATCCTGGCGACTGGCTATTTCCTGATGGCACGTGAAGCCGTCAGGGTGATGAAAGCCCAGGGGATTGGGGGTTCGATGGTGTTTGTCGCCAGCAAGAACAGTCTGGCACCGGGTAAGGGCGCAACCGCTTACGCCACCGCCAAAGCCGCCGAACTTCATCTGGCCCGCAGTCTGGCCGACGAAGTTGGCAAAGACGGCATCCGGGTCAACTCGGTGCTGCCTGACGCCGTGATTCGCGGCAGCAGCATATGGGATAGCGACTGGAAAGAGGCTCGCGCCAAACAATACGGCATCACCGTCGAGGAACTCAACGATCACTACCGCAGACGCAACAATCTTCAGGTGGAGATTATACCGGAAGACATCGCGGAGACCATCGCGTTCCTGGCCGGACCGCGCAGCGCCAAGACCACCGGGGCCGTTGTTACGGTTGACGGCGGTGTATCGACAGCCTATGCGCGTTAGTTAGTCACCGATACGGCTGCGATGGTTTTCAGACTCGTGACTGCCAGGACGGTAAATGGAGCGGACGGTGTTCAGTGGGTCTTCGGCACGCTGGATCGCTGATACGATCAACTCTGCCACCAGCCCGACCGTAAGCAGTTGCAGGCCGACCAGCATCAGCAGCACACCCAGGATCAGGGCCGGACGGTCACTCAGATTCCGCTCCGGTCCGATCAACCATTCCACACTCAACCACAGATTGATGAATGTACCGGCGGTCAGCATCAACATGCCGCCGGTCCCTAACAGATGCAGCGGACGCTTGCCAAAACGGTTGATAAAGACCACCGTCATCAGATCAAGCCCCCCGCTGAACAGCCGTCCGGGGCCATATTTGGAGCGCCCGTACTGACGTTTGTGATGCTCAACCGGGATCTCCGTCACTTTGAAGCCCGCATAGTGCGCCAGCGCCGGGATATAGCGGTGCAAATCGCCGTAAAGATGCAACTTACGCACGACTTCAGCCCGGTAGGTCTTGAAGCCGCTGTTCATGTCGTGCATCCTGACACCGGTTGCCATCGCCGTCGACCGGTTGGCGATAAACGAGGGGATCGTCTTGGAAAGCGGATCGTGGCGCACCTGTTTCCAGCCAGAGACCACATCGTAGCCTTCATCCAGCTTCGCCAGCATGCGGGGAATCTCGCCCGGTTCGTCCTGTAAGTCGGCGTCCAATGTGATGAGAACATCGCCGCGTGCCAGTTGGAAACCGGTGTTAAGGGCCTGGCTCTTGCCGAAATTACGTCGCTGCAAAATGACGCCCACATGGGAGTCCGTCGCCTGAAGTTCGGTCAGCACATCCGTCGAGCCATCCACACTACCGTCATCCACGTAGATCACTTCCCAGGCATGACCAATCGCGTCCATCACATCGATCAGCTTTTGATGCAGCAGTGGCAGACTCTCCACCTCGTTATAGACAGGAATCACCAGTGAGATCATGGTTCTCATCCCAAACATGCATAGGCACTGCCAATATTGTATACGACAAACGAACCCACAAGGCTTAAGTTACCACCACAGCCTGGACTTCTACCCCGGCCTCACGGAACGTTCTTAGCGTTTCCGCAGGTGTCCGGTCTGAGGTGATGATGAGGTCAATTCGGTTGATTGGGGCAAAGCTGTAGGGAGCAATCTGGCCCCATTTGCTGCTATCAGCGACCACAACCGTCTTGTGGCAGCGCTGCAAAGCGGCCCGCTTCATCTCGACCTCGCCCAGGCTGACATCGGTCGCACCTTCGGCCAGCGTCAAACCACGCACACCGAAGAAGCCAATGTTTAGATTCACGCCCGGTTCGCGGTCGGGCCGTCCAACCAGCGACACGGAATCGCGACGCAAACGTCCACCCAGCACATTGACTTCGACATGGGGCGTATCGAGGAACTGCTGTGCGATCATCAGGCTGTTGGTCACGATGGTCAACCCCTCCAATGATTTGAGATAGGGTGTCATGGCAAAAGTCGATGTGCTGGCATCCAACGCCACACCATAACCGTTCTGCACCAGAGCAGCAGCCGCTCGTGCGATGGCATCCTTCTCCATATGCCGTTCCACCTGACGCACATGGAACGACAGTTCGGATATACCGGAGCGCTTTTCGACCAGAATGGCCCCACCGTAGGTGCGCTCGATCAGACCTTCCTTTTCCAGCGCCCGCAAATCCTGCCGGATCGTCACCGTACTGACGCCTAATTCATCGCTGAGCGCCCGCACTGAAACCCGCCCGGACTGCTGAAGTTGATCGAGAATGAACCTGCGCCGCTCGGCAAGGAATAATGGATCTACCATGATTGACACGACTCTCGCATGAAAGTAAACTGAAACACAATTCTACTTATATTGCCACATAACCGCAAAGGATTTACGATTGATGGACTTCCAGGCTGACTACGAACGCTTGGCCGAACGCCTGATGGCAAAAGGTGTTGATGTCGAACAGGTCAAGACAAAACTCAAGCAGCAGCATATCGAAACCCCATCATGGGGTTATGGCAACAGCGGCACCCGTTTCAAGGTATTTCCCTGGCCCGGCGCAGCCCGTAACGTTCACGAGAAGATCGCCGACGCCGCCTATATCCACCGACTGACCGGCGTCGCCCCCAGCGTCGCGCTGCACATCCCCTGGGACCGCGTAGACGATTGGGACAGTCTGGGACAATACGCCGAGAGGCAGGGTGTCAGGATCGGCGCGATTAACCCCAACGTGTTCCAGGAAGACCAGTACAAACTCGGCAGCATCACCCACCCGTCGGGACAGGTCCGCGAGGAAGCTCTGGCCCATCTGGTCGAATGCACCGAGATCATGGAGCAGACCGGCAGCCAACTCCTGAGCCTGTGGTTCGCCGATGGCACCAACTACAGCGGACAGGACAATATTCGCACCCGCAAGCGGCGTATGGAAGCGGCGTTGGCTGAGACCTACAGGCATCTGCCCGCCGGTTCGCGCATGTTGATCGAATACAAATTCTTTGAACCCGCCTTCTATCACACCGACCTGCCCGACTGGGGTACAGCCTATGCCACCGCCCTCAAACTCGGCGAACAGGCGCAGGTGCTGGTCGATACCGGCCATCACGCCCAGGGGACCAACATCGCCCACATCGTCGCCTTCCTGCTCGACGAGGGCCGGCTCGGCGGTTTCCACTTCAACGCCCGCCGCTATGCCGATGACGACCTGATCGTCGGGACCAATGACCCGCTGCACCTGTTCGAGATTTTCGTGGAACTGGTTTCCGCCGGTGAACTGGCCGACGACGTCGCCTATATGATCGACCAGAGCCACAATATCGAGCCAAAGCTGCGGGCCATGCTTTTGAGCATCCTTAACTGTCAGATTGCCTATTCCAAAGCTCTGATTGTCGATTTCAAGTCGCTGGACGAGCGGCAGCAGACCGGCGATGTACTCGGCGCACATGGCATACTCATGGACGCCTACGAGACCGATGTTCGCCCGCTGCTGGCACAGGTCCGCACCGAGATGGACCTGCATCCGGACCCGATGGCGGCCTATCTGGCCGATGACTACGCCAAACAGGTCGCTGAGGAACGCGGTACCGCCAGTATGGGTGGCGGCGGATACCCCGGATAGATCAATGCACACGGTCGATTTTCAGCCGGTTGGTCGGCGTGTCGAGGTCGATGAATCCGACACGCTTTTAGAGGCCGCACAACGAGCCGGGGTCGAACTGATCGCGCTGTGTGGCGGAATCGGTGCCTGTGACACCTGCCGGGTCCGTCTGGTCGCCGGACAACTTACACCCACCACATTAACGGAAGACGGCGAATTCTCGCCCGAAGAACTCGCGGACGGTTGGCGATTGGCCTGCCAGTCGCACCCACTCTCCGATGTCAAAATTGATGTCCCGCCGGAGTCGCTCACCACCGCCCAGCGATTGGAACTCGAAGGTGTGGACTCCGAGATTGACTTCGATCCGGTGATCATGGCGCTCGATGTGCAACTGCCATCGCCCACTCTGGACGATCTGCGAGCGGACCTGACCCGCCTGTACGACACCTGCGGCCCGCTGACCATCAACATCCCTGCCCTCAAGCAGCTACCACTGACACTGCGAGAGAACGACTGGCAGGTTCGGCTGGCCGTCCGTCATGGGCGCGAGATCGTCGCCGTGCTGCCACCGGAAACGCCGCTCCTCGGTTTCGCCATCGACATCGGCACAACAGGGCTGGCCGCCTACCTGGTCGATTTCGCCACCGGCGACATTTTGAGCAAGACCGGTGCCATGAACCCCCAGATCGCTTATGGTGAGGATGTCGTCAGCCGTATCGTCTACATCAACGAACACCCCGGCGACGCCGCGCTGCTGCAAAAGCGATTGATCGCCGCCCTTAACGACATGATCGCCAGCCTGTGCCAGGAAGCCAACGCCCAACCGGAGCGGATCGTCGAGGCCGTCCTCGTCGGCAATACGGCCATGCACCATATCGTCGCCGGACTGCCTGTGCGCCAGCTTGGTGAAGCACCCTACCTACCGGTATCGATTGACACACTCGAATTTCCAGCCACCACCATCGGCCTGAACCTCGCACCCGGTGCCACCGTCTATATGCCACCGGTCATCGCTGGCTACGTCGGCGCGGACCACATCGCTATGCTCTTAGCCACCGGTACCTGGCGCACCGACAAAACAGTCGTCGCGGTAGACATCGGCACCAACACTGAGGTTACATTGACCACCGGCAGCAAACGCCTGTGCTGCTCCTGCGCATCGGGACCGGCCTTTGAAGGCGCACACATCCGTGACGGCATGCGAGCCGCACCCGGTGCCATCGAACGGGTCCAGATTCGCAATGGCGAGATCAACATCAAGACCATTGGCGATCAGAGTCCGGTCGGTATTTGTGGATCAGGTATTCTGGATGCCGTCGCCCAGATGCGCATACAGGAAATTGTCGATCATCGCGGCGCATTCAACCTCGATCACCCGATGGTGGATTCCAGCGAGGGCCGCCGCAAGAGCCGTTTCGTGCTGGCCCAGTCCAACGGACGCACCGTTGCCATCCGCCGCAAGGACATCTCCGAGATTCAGCTTGCCAAGAGCGCCATCCGATCCGGGATCGAAATCCTGCTGGCAGAAGCCGGAATCACAGCGAATGATGTGGATGCCTATATCATCGCCGGTGCCTTCGGCACCTACATCGACATCGAGAGCGCCGTCCGCATCGGCATGTTCCCCGACGTGCCGCTGGACCGTTATCAGCAGGTGGGCAACGCCGCCGGTATGGGAGCCAAACAGCTTTTGCTCTCCAACCATCTCCGCGACGCGACCACACAGCTTGCCCGCCAGTTAGATTACATCGAGCTGACCAGTTACACGGGCTTTCAGGACATTTTCATGCGCTACATTGGGCTATAGGAGGGTAACAAAGTGAACATCCAGGATTTGATTGCCAGCGGAAAACCAGTCATCGCCGATGGCGGCATGGGAACGATGCTGTTCAGCCTCGGCTTGCAGCGCGGCGATTCGCCCGAACTCTGGAATGTCAACGAACCGGAGAAAGTCGCCAGCATCCATGCCGGCTATGCCGACGCCGGAGCGAAGATCATCCTCACCAACACCTTCGGCGGCAACCGTTTCCGCCTGGACCAGCACGGCGACCGAGCCGTCGAACTTAACGAAGCCGGTGCTGTTCTGGCGCGTAAAGCCATCGGAGAACGCCCAATCGTCATCGGCGGATCAATGGGACCGACGGGCCAGTTCATTGAGCCTCTGGGTACCATGACCTTCGAGCAGGCTGTTGCGGTGTTTGCCGAACAGGCGCGGGGCTTGCTCGCCGGTGGTGTCGACGTCTTCTGGATCGAAACCATGTCCGATCTGGAAGAACTGCGGGCCGCCTTCGAGGGCGCACGCCAGGTCTCCGCCGACACCCCCATCGTCACCACCATGACCTTCGACACCAAGGGCCGCACCATGATGGGCGTCAAGCCGGAGCAGGCCGTCAAGTCCCTGAAGAAGATGGGAGCAGTCGCACTCGGAGCCAACTGTGGCAACGGTCCACAGGAGATCGAGGACGTCATCGGCAAAATGCGCGAGGCCGACCCCGACGCCGTGCTGGTAGCGAAATCCAACGCCGGACTGCCCAAAATGGTCAACGGTGAGACCGTCTACGACGCTACCCCGGACGTCATGGGCGCATACGCCGTGCGTGTACGTGACCTCGGCGCAAATATCATCGGTGCGTGCTGCGGCAGCACTCCCGACCACATCAAAGCTATCGCCAACGCGCTTTAACCCGGTCATTCCGCACCCTGATCCAATCGCGCCACCACAACCAGCGCATCATCAATGCCGGGGTTGTGGTGGCCGAGAACAGCATCCGCGATAGCCTGTGGCGCAGAGTCCACATCGACCCCATCCAGGTAGCGCTCACCGATCCCGTCCGTGACGATCACCAGTCGATCCCCCACCACCAGCGGCACCACCACCGGACGCATCGTCGCCAACCCGGCACCGATAATCCCTTCGTTTTGTGGCAGCATCCGCACAGACCCTGTTTCCACCTGTACCAGACACCCGCGCACCGTCCCCACACTCAACCAGGACAGCGTGGCAAAAGCCGCGTTGAACGTCGCCAGCGCCAGCGAGGCACCAACTGTCCGGTTCAACCGCTTGTCGCACCGCCGGACCAGCATCTGAGGCGCAATATGCGGATTGGCCTTGAGAATATCCACTGCCACCTGCGAGGCCACCGCTGCATCCGCCGAATAATCCAGACCACCCACCACACCCACCAACACCCCGCGTGAGAACGGCTCCAATACCTGGCGGTCGCCCATAGCGGCCTCACCCGGATAGGTCTTACGAGCGCAGCCCACCGTGATCGGACTCGGCGCACTCGGTGCAGTGCTTTTCTTCAGCACCACTGTCGTCCCCTGCCCCGGCGCGGACATGATCTCAAACTGATCCACCAGCCGCCGCGCCCCCGGCAGACCCACGCCCAGGCTTTTACCCGTTGAATATCCATCCTGCATTGCCAGATCAATATCGGGGATGCCCGGACCGTTATCCCTGGCCGTGACCACAATCTCCTGCCGGTCATCTGTCTGTACCACATCCATGATGACCTCACCGCGCCCCGCATACTTCACAATGTTGCGGGCGATTTCCAGCACTGCCGCGCTCATAGCCGTCTGATCGACCAGACTGAACCCGACCAGCGCCGCCAGCCGCCGACCGTACTGGCCCGCGACAATCGCACTGCGGTCATCGAGAATAGAAATACGGAGGGGTAGATCATCAATCATGAGCGGCCTTGTAAACAATCCAACTGTCCAAATTGTATGCCCCTGGCTCCAATACCGCCACTATGGACGGGTATCCGCCTTTCCGGTACCATACCACCAGAAACGGAGGGACCACATGCCAAACGACATCATTCAATGCAGCAACGTCAACAAATGGTTCGGCGATTTCCATGTCCTCAAAGACATCAGCATGACCGTGCAGGAGCGCGAAGTCGTCGTCGTCATTGGCCCCTCTGGATCAGGCAAATCCACCCTTATCCGCTGCCTGAACCGCATCGAAGAACACGAAGAAGGCCAGATCATCATCGACGGCATTGAACTCACCAACGACATCAAAAATATTAACAGCATCCGCCGCGAAGTGGGCATGGTCTTCCAGCAGTTCAACCTCTTCCCCCACCTCACCGTCATGCAAAACATCACGCTCTCCCAGCGACATGTCCGCCACCGTGATCGCGCTGAAGCCGAAAACGTCGCCCGCCAGTTACTGGACCGCGTTGGCATTCCGGAACAGGCTCACAAGCACCCCGACCAGCTTTCCGGCGGTCAACAGCAGCGCGTTGCCATCGCTCGCGCCCTGGCGATGAACCCCAAAATTATGCTGTTTGACGAACCCACCTCGGCCCTTGATCCGGAGATGATTAAAGAGGTATTGGACGTCATGAAAGAGCTTGCGCACAGCGGCATGACAATGATTGTGGTGACGCATGAGATGGGCTTCGCCCGTGAGGTCGCCGACCGCGTCATCTTCATGGACAGTGGACGCATTGTTGAAATTGGGACCCCGGAACACTTCTTCCAGGACCCCAAACACGACCGCACCAAGCTCTTTCTATCCCAAATCCTTTAACTGGCCTATCCGCTGACAATGACGGTGAAGCTGCCTGAGGTTACGCGACCAGTATCGTCCGTTGCACTGATGTCAAAAGCAGTTTCACCCGCTCCCGCACAGAAAATGTAGACTTCAAAAGTCACGCTATCCAACACCATTACACCACTCTCAATCGCAACCGCAGGTTGCAGCGACACTGCGCTCGCCTCCGTCAAAATTGCTCCGTCGCTGGCATAAAAGCCCACTGTCACCGGCACACTTTCTTCGATAGAACACTCAACAATTGATGGTGGTGAAAGGAAAACTTCATCCTGACCAACCCGCGACTCGAATACAATGATGGTGAAACCGCCAGTCACAATCCGACCGGCACTATCGGTCACCGCCAGATCAATCCCGTTCTCACCCACACCAACGCAGTTCAGATTGACCTCGAAGCGCGTCCCATCCAGAATGGACACATAGTTGATGCTGGCGATCTGTGCCTGGATGGATGTCGCCTCTGCCTGACTGATGGTTGCACCATCACTGGCATAAAACTCAACAACCGCCGAAACCGTCTCTTCCAGGCCACACTCCACCAGCGACGGCGGTATCAGATACAACTCGACCGGCACCTCCGGTGTAACAACCGGCGTCTCGACCGGCACCTCCGGCGTCATCTCTGGTGTAACGACTGGCGTCTCAACCGGCGGTTCCGGTGTCACAACAGGCGTCTCGGCTGGCGGTTCCGGTGTGACCACCGGCGTCTCTACCGTCGGTTCTGGCGTGGGTGTTTCAAGCTGATCGACGATTTCACGGACCACCTCGCTCAGGTCGTCCAGATTGCGTATTTCATCCAGATTGACGTCACTCTCGTCCAGGATGAACTCGACAAGATCGACCGGATCAATAAAGTCCGGCAGATTATAGTAATCGGCAATGTCGTTGATGTCCGCCATATCTATCGAGTTGAAGAAAGGTTGTTCATCAATGATTTGCTGGATTTCTTCTTTCGTCAACTGCTGCATCGGCTGCGATTCGGGATCGGACGTCAGCAGCGCCTGCCCAACCGCTGACTGCATCATCTCGAAACCCTCTATCTGAGGTTTATCGTTTTCAGGATTGTAGCTGATTGATCCGCCACTAAATGAGGTTGTCAGGCTGCGCGTACCATTTTCTTCATTCCGAATTTCAACCCGGAGCGCCCCCCGCAAAACATCGGTGGCCCAGGCCCCGGGACGCCGTTTGGCGATCAGCAGCACTTCGCCGCTGGCATCCAGGTCAACCTCACTGGTATCACCGCCATCAGCCCGCCAGAACACCACCGCTCCCGGTGCCAGCTTGTACTGCACACCGTTGATCTCCAGGTCAAATGCGCGAAGGCCCTCCGGCACGATAATCAGCAGGCCGTTGAGCAGCGAGGCATAGCTGCTGCCATCTGTGACCAAAACCTCCAACGACTGCATCGATACAAAGTGCGGCACCGTTGGATCACCGATCCGCAACCGGCCCATATCATCCGGTCGACTCAACAACGACGCCAGCACCCAGCCGGTACGCGACGGGTCATCGGGCAGCTTCACGCGAATCCAGCTTCCGTCCTCTAATAGGGAGACCGCCTCTACCAGTTCACCCGGGTCAAAAGCCGCCAGGATTCTGGCTCCGGCCTGGGGCAGCGCCCGGATGTTAACGCGCTGGCCCGCGATATTCTCCAACCAGACCTGATCCAATTGTGCCGGGTCGGGCCGCGACAGATTATTAACCGTCAGACCACCGAACGCCAGAATCCGCACACCACCCGATTCCGCTGAGAGATTGCCCTGGACACTGACCACTGCAATACTCAAAGGATCGATCATGCCATCATCCAGGATACCGACTTCCAGTGATTCCAGGTTGTCGATGGTCTGCTGTGCCGGTTGGTTCAGTCCCCGCCCGGTATCCACATAAGTCGCGTTGACTTCGCCCTGACCGGTACACACCTGGTTCAGGCCGACATCGTCGCAGCTTTCGTTCGAGGCCACTACCGCCGCCTTGATAAATGCGGGCTGCACCCCGCCGCTGGAAAACGGCACCGAAAGCGGAGGCGCGAATCCATCCAGCATCGGTTCAAATACGGTGCGGAATACGTTAACTTCCGTGCCATCGACCGGTGTACGGAAATGCAGTGCATAGACCCGTGCATCAACGGTGGTCACATAAACACGTCCGGCGATTTCGACATTATCGACTTTGCCGCTGTAATGCACGCTGTCCCAGGTATGCGACTCGCCCACATAGGTCCGCCGTGTGATCTGCATGTCCAACGCGAACTCATCAATCAGACTGCTCATCACGCGGTTGGCGTTGTTGTCGGCCATGCGCCCGACCGCTGCAAATTGTCCTGATGGTCCAGTCAGCGGCGTGTAAACGGTCCACACACTATCGGGACTTGACAGCCAACTCACCGGCACAGGGTAAGCCAGGTCACGGACAAAATCGTAGCGCCATGTCGATTCGCCAGTCTCCGCCAGCGCGACCGCATCGAACACGGTCAGCGTATCGCGCAACACGGGATAGACTTCATCCACGACCTGCTCGTTATCCGCACGAGCGTTGACGGTAAATACAAATCCGGTGCTGCCATCCGCCGTCTCACGATGGAAGACGAACGCCCGCCCGCGCCAGTTGGTATCTTTGGGGAAGCTGTAGCTGGCTTCAAGGGCCTGTACCCCGGCCACCGTGACAAATTGGGCCGGGCCATCCAGCACCCAGCGGTTCTCCCGTTGAATCTCACCCAGAATACCGTAAGGCAAATCGCTAAACGGGAAATAGTAAATGTTGATTTCAGCCAGTTCGTTCTCGGCGACCGTCGTCAGACGATTACCAAAATCACCGACCATACCCCAATCGACCGGTCGCTGGAAGTTGATGCCCAGGCCCATATCGGTGTAGCCGACATACGCCTCTGACGGAGCCGCGTTGTCCAGCGTGATACGCACTGAGTCAGACCCGACCGTACCGCCAAAGGTCTTCACCACAAAACCCAGGTCATACTGCCCGGACGGTGCCGGTTCATCGCTCCATGTCAATCCGCCTTCCGGCCAGATATAGGTATTGCCGGCCTCGCCCTTGACGTCGCCGTTACCGGCCACCACGAAGCGGTATGCCTGGAACTCCGCACCCAACGGAATCTCGGTCGGGGCCAGTGTACCCAATTCACCGGAGCGGCTAATCACCTGCTGGACTCTACCATCGTAGTCGAAAACAACTGCTACTTCGTTCCAATCGCCGCCACCAGTGCGGTAGCGGCCTTCCAGCGCTACCATTTCCTCAGTCTTGATGAGCAGTTCGTTGTGGCTGTTGATACCGTCATTCACCATCGGCAGATTGACCGGCAACCAGTTGAACTCGGACAGATCGATGCCCGATTTCCAGTGATTGACCAGATCGACTGTATCGCCGGTGAAGACTTCAGTCATAATACTGGTTTCCAACAAACGGATCGTTCGGTCGCCATCCACCACATCGACGGTGAAGTCACCCTCTGCCAGACGATTGCCAATCACTTCCAGCGCTAGTGTCGGCGGGAAGGCGGTGCTGCTCACCTCCGGGTAGACCTTCGTCACTTTGACCTGGGGCCGCTGCGGCGGGTGGTAGATCAGCACCGAGTCATCCACCTGCCACATACGCGGTGTGATGGCGCTGTAGTAACTGGCGAGCATCTGCCCCCAGTTGACCAGCGGACTATCCGAGAAATAACCGACGTTAAACTCGGAACTGATTTTGGGGAAATAGATATTATAGTAGGAGGTGAAGCGCTCGGCACCCGGCCCGGCACTGCCATAAAGACGCGCTTCTTCCAAAGTCTGGATCACGTCTCGGGCCGCCAGCACCAGTTCCGGCTCAGCGGTGTAGGCGATCACCTGCTGCATGAAATGCCCGACATCAACCTTATCGCGCTCGCCCAGGAACTCAGAGAAAGTATAGGTGTTGGCACGGGCCAGACCCAGCAGCGACGCGAAACGATCCGGGTCCCGGTTGATAATGGTGGCGAACTTCTCCACCGCCTGTATCACCGGGTCGAAGCGGTTCAAATCGGTGACTGCATGCGACAAAAACGCCGTATCTGGCCCCGGTCGCAGCAGAATATCACGCTGCATGTAGGTATCCACGAGGTCCTGCCCCAGAGTGACCATCTCAACCTGCGGATCACGCCTGAGCGTACTGGTCAACAGCGACATATCCAGCGCCGGGTCCACCACAATCTCCGGCGAAGCCAGCGACACATTGAAGTAATCGGCCATGATGCCGTAGTATTCCACACTGCTCATGATGCAGGCATCGTTGATCAACAGGTCAAACCTGTCGCCGTTGTTGATCGACAACGCCAGATCAAACGCGCTGCGAAACTCCGGCAGTGTGATCACGCTGTCGTTGGCGGTATCGTCCTTGATAAGACCGTTCCACCCCCCGCCATGACTGGCAAAAGCTATCGCGTAGTGGTCTGCTGGAAAATTCTTCAGCGACCACACCAGAAACTGGGCCAACGACTCGCCAGTGCCGGTGTTGATGTCACCCAGGTCTGTGAGAAAGTCCGTGTCCATGGTTGGCGGGTATGTGGTGGCCCAATCTCCTGTCACATCCGGACCGATCTCATACAGGCGGGCGGTATTCCAGTTACCATTGGCGTCGGAATATGCTGGATGCCGGTCCAGCAGCGCCACAATACGCACCGTTTCATCGCTGCCCCCCGCGACCTCGAATTCATCGAAGTCCTTCATGATGGCCGCTTCCAGATCAGTATCACCACCATAGTAGGCCAGGACAACCCAGTCAGCCCGCTCACGAGGCGCGATCTCCGGGAAGCCAGCGGCACTCAGGCCGGTATCCGACACAACATATTCTGGCAGGAATGTATCCAACGTGCTGCGCTGGATGTCCAGGCTGTAGTCACCCTCACTATCGCCATTCGTGACACCAAAACGGGTCGCCACGATGGTGTACTCACCGCGTGGCAGACGCAGGGCGTTGATACGTGCATTGTAATCGCCCGGCCCCCGGTCGTCGTTTTCGGCCAGGATGCTGCCGCTTTCGTCCACCAGAAACAAGAGTGGATCAAGATCACCGCTGGTGGCCGTCAGGTCGATGGTCACGATGGTCGCACTGTCGAGGATCAAAGGCACTTCGACAAACGGGCGGTTGTCGTTGATGGTCCCGCCCGGCTGTTCCTGTGCCATCACCACAAAGAAGGTTAACGCCAGGAGTAACCCGGCAATCCAGAGCCGCTTGTACATGTTTGGACCCCTATCGATTTTGCAACAACTTTATCATACCTCACTCACCTTACATCGTGCTGTCATGGAACCGAAATTCATAAGAAATTCATCCAACCGGCACCGTCACATCACAGTTGAGAATGTACGACAACCGTTGTGACTCAATCCGGTAGGTACCCGGCTGCGCCGTCCAGTAGCCGTAAAAGGTCCGGTACCAGCGATCTTCAGCGACCTCCACCGGACGTTCGCTGGAAACCCGAATCCGGTCCCGGCTGATGGTAATACGGCCCGGATCAATGCGCGGTGCCGCGAGCGCCTCCTCATACATCGGCCAGCCACCATCGACAAACTCAATCCGCACCTGCTGACCGGCACGCAGCGGTCCATTGAAGAATTCGCAGGTCTCCATAGAGAGTCGATTGGTCCTGGGCGGCTGGACCACTTCGACCCCTGGCACCACACCGCAGGCCTCCGTCGATTCGATGTTGGACGCCCGCAACCAGCCGCCAGTACGCAACTGCCACCAGACCTCCCCGGCGGATGTCTCCGTGCTGAAGACCGGGTCCACCCGGGTATCGCGTGCCAGATCGCGCAGCACCTCATAGAAGGTCCCCGGACCGGCCCACACCGTCACAGCGCGGAGGGTGGTCCGGCGGCACTGCTGGCGCGATAAGATCACCGGGTCGGGTGTGGCGGTGGGTGCGGCCAGCGCCGCCGCAATAAAATCGGCGATGGCGCTCTCGGTCGCCGGGGACGGTATCTGGACACGATAGGTCAGATTGTTGACCGGTAAACCGGCGAGGTCCACCGGATCGAACGGTTCCGCCGCCATTGCGGCACCATCCACGACCCTTACACGGGAGCCTGCCGGGGCATAACCGGACTCGACCACCATCTGCCCATCCAGCAGATTGAACGTCATCGTCTCATCAGCCTGAAGAAAGAGCGTCCCACGCAGCCGCAGCCGCACATCGTTCACCGTGACGACCGCCTCGGCTTCAGTCGGTGCTTGCAGCAGCAGACCGCTCTCCGGCGTTCCGGCGCAGCGTGCATCGTCGCGTCCGGTGGTTACGCTGAAGACCTGGTATGGGCGCAGATAGGGCGTCTCCGGTGTGACCCCGTAAAGCGTGTTGATGTCGCCGGTCACGCGCACCACATCCAGCGATACCCATCCGAGCCGGTCGCTTCCGGGCAGGAGTACCCGCAGCCAGCCGCCTGCCTCCGCACGCCCGTTGGCGATCAGCGTTGCTCGCAGCGGCAGCGTCTCGATGATGTCGCTCTCAATGTCGGGGGCCATCCGCACGTTGAGCGAGCCAGTCGCTTCAACCGTCACGGTCGGCAGCAGCGGTACCCGATTTTCCAGCGTCACATCCCCGAACGCCAGCAAAGTTAGATTGCGGCCCGGCTGCGACTCCAGCAGGTTCGCCTGAATCTTCATCGTCATGACACTGAAGACCTCGGCACTGTTAAGCTGCACCGTCGCCAGTTCCTCGATTCCGACCGTATCACCCTGGGCGGCGAACGTCTCCACCCCCGACGCGATTTCACCGTTGCCGTAGCAGGCTTGATTGCGCTCGGTTTCGCTGCACGCGGCGTTAGCTCGCGCCAGCGCCAGCAGCACATCCGCCGGACACTCCGCCTGGGCGGACCCGCGTCCGTACACAAAAACGAAAACCAAAAAGAATGCAATGAGATGTCTGACATGCGATTTTTCGCGTCCGAAAGTTGATTCCATTTTGAAGCCTCCCACATCACGATTACTGCCAATATAGCACAGCCGCACACAGCGCATATCAGCCGTATAGGGCGCATAGGGGAAAGGTTTGAAGCACAGAAAGGCCATCACCCTTATAATGGAATTGCATATCCAGCGAGGCAAATCTATGAAACACCTCTACCTCTTGTTTCTGGCCGCGTTGATTACCGTCGGCTTCGCGCTGGCCCAGTCCGGCAGTGAGGATTCGTTCATCCCGGTGCAGCAAATCGGTCAGCAGCAGCCACGCGGCATCAGCTATGACCCACACTTCGACCGGATCGCGATGGTCGATCCACTGGGGCAGCTTGTCCTGGCGGACGCCGCCGACTTCCAGACACAGCATGTCCTGCACGAGAGCGGACTCTACAACGCCTACCGCTTCAGTGCGGATGGACGCTGGCTGGCCCTGGCAATCGACAATCGCGTCGAGATATGGGACACGGCCAGCGGCACTCTGAGCGTGGATTTTGAGCCGAACGGTTCACTGCGAGCAGAAGGGCCGCTTTTTTTCTCCGAGGACGGGCTGATACTGTCCTTCAACACCCAGGTTCGCGCCCCGCGTGAACTCCGCCGCAGTGAAAACGACACGGTCAATCTGCCCTGGTTGTGGGACATCGCCGCCGCTCGCCGCGAGCGCAGCGCCAGCCTGCCCAACCGGGTCCGCGCTCTGCCCTTCTTCGATCTGCGCAACGGTTTTGTTTACGGTCCCAACGGTGTGACCATCGCCGGACTGCCGGAGCGGCTCCAGGTGCAGCGGATCGGCGAGCGCATCGAAACACTGGGTTTCATCCCGTCACCACGTTTCGAGCCGGACCCGATCACCGTCTGGTTTAGCGGCAATCAAATCTATGTGCAGCCGGTCAACACGCACACCCTCTACCAGATCGACACGGTTGAAGGTGATTTCCTGGAACTCCCGCTCAACATCGGCCACCGTGAAGGGGGTTTCGACCGCTTCTCCGATCTTGTATTTGGCGACGTATCGCGCATCATCGGTCCCATGCGTGACCAGGCCGGGGTGCCGCTGCTGGCGATGCTGCTCGGTGATCGCTACCGCGACGCCTACCAGTACCACCCGCTGACGGTAACGCTCATCGACTTCCTGGTGCCGGTCACACCGATGGCAGAATCAACGCATGTACTGCTCTATGTCTTCGACGAAGAGACCGAGACCGGCCAATTCATCCTGACTCGCCCCGATGGCATCAGCGGCATGATTATGCACCCCGACGGACGTCATCTGACGGTGCGCTACAGCACACGTATCGACAGCTTTAACCTGGAAACCGGCCATATTGTGCAGAGCTATCACCCCTCTAGCATCACCAACAATCTGATCGCCTACAACGCCGACGGCAGCACCCTGCTCAATGGGTTCGAGATTTTCGACACTGAAACCGCCGCCAGCCTCTACGATAACCCGCACTTTAACAACGGCTTCGATCAGGTCTACTTCGCCAGTGACAGCGAAAGCGTCATCACAATTGACGGCGACGACTGGCGCAAGTGGGACATTGACAGCGGCAGCGTGATCCGGCACGAAAAGCTGATTCTGCGCGGCAGCATCATCGACCGAACCGATGACGCCCACCGCTTTCTCACCAACCTGGACGGCTTCGGCGCGGAGATCGCGGAAGTCGGCATGGACGACCGCCGGACAGTGTACTTCGAGATGCTGCCCGACCGGGTGATCGAGAACGTCTTCCCCAGCCCGGATTGGATGCACTATCTGGTCGTCTACAGCGGCAACGCCGTCACGCTTTACAGTATCGACCAGGGCAAACTGTGGTTTATCACCGGGGACGATCTGCCCGACACCGGCGCACGCCGCTATGGCTGGATCGACAACCAGACCGCTTATGCCTACGGCGAACGCGGCTCCGGCGCAACCGAGCGTATCTACGGTGTGGAATACGACGGTTCCGGCCTGCCGACCTGCCTGATCGACGCCTTCCCGCAACACTATGACCAGTGGCTCGGAATCTGGGAGTATTACCGCGAGACCCACGCACCCGATACCTTCACCCGGTTGGCGCTGCGCCTGTGCGATAGTCTACCCGGCACCGAACAGACCGTTTACGACATTCTATCGCCCACACCGCGCCCGACCCGCGCCCCCATCACCGCCACACCGTCGGGCATCGCCGGGGTGCCGGCCTGCCTGACCAACCGCTTCCCCGATCAGGCCCAGGAATACGCCGCCATCTGGCGCGATCTCATCGCCGGTATGGAGCCAGAACGGGTGGACGAACTGGAAACGCTGGTATGCGAAGGTCTCAGCGGTGAGGGTTCCATCAGCGAAGAAGTGCGCGAAATCCTGACTGGCGTCCAGGTCATGACCATCGACGTCGAAAGCGGACGGCGGGCCTTTGGTGGGTTCATCCCGCCGCGAGAGACGACACCCGGTCTGGCCTACAGCCTGGTCGTTGATGAGTTTCAGCGCCAGTTTGGACGAGCGCCGGAGCCAGGAATTCTCAGCCCGGATGGTCGCTATCTGATCGACCGTACCAACGCCGGCCATCTGGTGATCTACCGGCTGAACAAACCCTATACAACCATCGTCAGCGAAGCGACCGCCACCGCCGCCGGTGACCAACCGGAGCAGGTGCGCCGTATCGCCCTGCGTCCAACCGTCACCCAGGGCTTTGAGGTCGCCGGTCCACCGCGCCCCACACTGACACCAACCGTCACCCCGACCGACATACCCCGTCCCCAGGCAACAATGGCGCAATCAGACTACGGCGTGGTCGAGGACTTCTGTGACCGCGATGCTGTGCTGTTCACACTCGACAACCCGCCTGCCGATTTCGCCGCCGCTGGCACCTTGCTGGTCCGCCACAATTTGATCGATACACCGCCGCTGGTCGGTCGGCTGGCGGTTGAAACAGGCGTCCTGACTCTGGACGAGAATCTGCCTAACTGCGACAACCTCGGCTGCACCTATTCCTTTGACCGGCGCTGGATTCTGTACCCGCTCGACAGCCTTGTGTTATCGCAGCCCGATGGCAGCAACCGGCGTGAGTTGTTCCCTGGCGGCCAATACTGGCCCAACCGCGCCGACTGGATCGGCCTGGATACGCTGGAATACGACGTGCTGGAATACGTTCCCGAACGCAGTATGGACCCCATCCGCTTTATCGAACGCCTGGACCCGAAAACCGGAGAGGTCGTCGCCACATTCGAGCCGGACCCACTGCGGCTGCGCATCAACAATTTGGAAACCAACATCGTCAGCACGCAGCCGGGGCTGGAAAGCCGATTCGCCGTCGTGGTAACAAATTTCAAGACCGGTAACAGTCCAGGGAGCAAGTTCTACATCTACGACCGCCAGAGCGAGACCACGTCGCTTTTCGCGCAGTTCACCGATCAAAGGGGCATGGATTTCCGCTGGCATCCGCTTGGCGACACGCTCTACTACCGCTACCCGGATAGCACCGACTGGTACCAGTTCGACACATCCACGCAGACTCATCATTTCCTGGGCAATCTGCCCGACGGTAGATGGTCGCGGGATGGACGAATGCTGGTGTCGCTGGTCCAACTGGATGAGGAAGAACTGGCCTATCGCCTGGAAGCCGAGGAACCGCTGCCCGTCCTGCAAGTGTGGGACCGCGAGACTGGATTGACGCGCCGCTACTGCCTGCCCGACATCGACATACCGCCCTGGCCGCTGATGTGGTCGCCCGATAATCGTTATCTGGCATTCCAGGCCGAACTTGAAGTTAATGCACCCTTCTCACACACTCTGCTTCTGGACACCGAAACCGGCAGCGTCACCCAAATCTCGACCGAGGTCGCCCGGATCAGCGATTGGATGGAGACGGACTGATGCGCAAACTCATACTGGCACTTTTGCTGCTGCTGACGGCAGCGGTCAGCGCTCAGGATGGACCCGACACCGGTGTATGGATCACCACCCAGGACCGGAGTTCGTTCCGCGCCGGTCCCGGCACCCACTGGGAGCGACTGGACGTCATCCCACCCGCCGTGACGCTTCCGGCCATCGGACGCACCGCCGACGCCCGCTGGGTGCAGATCGTCTACGAACACCGCGTCGGCTGGGTGGCGGCGTGGCTGGTCGTGTGGAGCGGCAACCTGATCGAACTGCCGGTGGACAACATGCCCACCGAGACCTTTGTCCGTCGAGCCAACATCCAGGCCATCACCACCCGCGATGCCCCCATCTACCGCGAGGAGGTCGATCCCTCAACTCAGGTGGGGGTGCTGCCCGCCGAGACTGACATCGAACTCACTGGACGGCTGGGCGGCGGGAACAACTGGAACGGCTACTTCCAGTACCAGTTGATGTGGGAGGGCCAGCTTTACTGGATCAGTTCGTTCAACGTCCGCATTCTCGATGGCGGGGGTCGCCTGCTGGATAACACCTACCGCTATGCCTATGGCCGGTTGGTGCGCCAACTGGACGATGACATCGAGAGTGGCCGGCGGCGGCTGCGCAGCATCGAGTCGCTGTGGCTGGAACTGCGCACCGGCGGCACTGTCCGCTGCGATGTGCTGCCGGATACCCTGACGCCACGCCGCACTCCCGATAGTGACATCAGCCGCGAACCTATCTTCGGTCCATTGGTGATGGCGCTGGATAGTGCTTACGGTCGCACCAATACCGCCATCACCACTCTGGCCGATGCCTGCAACCGGGATGACCTGTTCCTGACCGAACAGGATGTCATTGATGCGCTGGCGGAGATCAACGAAGCCCGCCGCAATTACAACATCGCCCGTTCACTGCTGGAATCCCTCAGCAGACGTGATCCGAATATCAGCAACTAAGGAGTTCTTATCATGAGCAAGCGTATCATCATCCTGCTGGCGCTGATCCTGGCGCTGACCGGCTCCGTCCTGGCTCAGGATCAAGGAGAAGAAGAGGAACTGGAATGCCCATCGTTTGAGACCAGTCCCGCCGATGTCCGGATTGGCTACTACATGGGTGAAGGGGCCGCCTTCATGGCCGCCGGTCAATATGCCAGCGCCATCGACAGCTATAGCTGCATCATCCAACAAATTGACGCGAACTACATCGGCGCATGGCTCAACCGCGCCGTCGCCCACACCATGCGCCGCTCCTTTGATCTGGCTATCGAAGACTACACCGCTGCGTTGAATATCGATGACGCCTACGTTCCCGCGTATAACAACCGGGGCATCGTCCATGCTGCACGCCTGGAATACGATGATGCGTTGGCCGACTTCGACACCGTGCTGGACCTTGTGCCGGATTCGGTTCTCGGTTTCACCAATCGCGGCGTCATCCTGGCGGCACAGGGCGATCTGGACGCCGCCGCTGCCGATTTCGAGCAGGCCATCCAGCTTGCCGATCTGGGTGGCATCCTCGATTTGCTCAAACGCGAAGACGATCCGGAGACCGAAGTCGATGAGGGCGCTGTGACCATCCCGGAATATGATGCCGTATTGGCGCAGGCTTACGCCCTGCTGGGCATGGTGAAAGCGCAGGCCGCCCTGGAAAGCTACCAGGACTACCTGCTGCTGCGCGGCAACCAGCGCGATTTCCGCATCGAAAGCGCCGCCGGAGCGCTGGAATCGCGCTTCAACTTCGAGTTGCGCTTCGATGACAGCACATGGCTTCTGACCGCCGAGTTCAGCGAAGGATAAACCGTTATGAGATGGTTGCTGTTTGCGGTCGTCGTGCTGCTGTGCTGGCCGCTGGCGGCACAGGAAGACGAGGACCCGTGCGCTCCCTTTGCCGATGTCGGGCATCCGTTCATGGTCGGTGCGGGCGACGGGTTCTTCGAGCAGAAGAATTATACGATGGCGGTTGAACTATACACCTGCGCCATCCAGGCCGACCCGACCTTCGCCGCTGCCTATATCAATCGCGGCTACGCCTATACTGTCCAGGGGAGCTACGATCTGGCACTGGCCGACTTCAACGCGGCCCTGGAACTGGACGAGACCAACATCCGCGCCTACAACAATCGCGGTGTGCTGTATACGCGCCAGGGACGTTTTGGGTTGGCCCTGACCGACTTCGATCTGGCACTGGCCCTGAACCCGGATTACGCCGTCGCCTACAACAACCGGGGGACGGTCCACGCCGCTGAGGGCAATTACGATCTCGCCATCGCCGATATTGAGCAGGCCATGACACTTGATCCCGACTTCGCCCAACCCCACGCCGTCATGGGTATGATCTACTCGGCGCTGGCGAACCAGAGCTACCAGACCTACCGCGACATCGTGGGCGACGAAGAGCGTCGGCTGCCCGCTGGCGATGCCGATGTCGTGCTGGTGGCGCTGGATCAAAGCCGGGAGACCGGTGCGTTTTCCGTGTGGCTGCCGATGCTGCTCCCGGCACCGGAGTGAGCGCCATGAGAACACGTCTCGTTTTTCTGCTGGCCCTGCTGGTCCTGGCCGGGTCGAATCTGGCGCAGGATCGTGGCAGCGGCGTGATTGTCGCCCCCAACTGGCTCGGTTCGGAGTACACCCGGATCATGAATCCGCTGCTGTGCAACGAACCAACCTGCCAGACGCTCAACCGGCTGCTCTTTCCCCGGTTGATCGGTGTTGATCCTGCCACCGGACTGCACACCGACACCGGGCTGGCGCAGCGCTGGACTCATACGGGTGGCGTCGTGACACTTTTCCTGCACGATGACGCCACATGGAGCGATGGTCAGCCAGTCACCGCATACGATGTAGCCTACACCTATCTCGTGGCACTGGGTGCGACCGGATCGCCCTTCCATGCCGGGCTAGAAAGGCGCGTGGAGAACATCAAGGTCGAAGACGATCATACACTCCGTGTCGATTTGGCACTGGACACATGCAGCGCCTTATACGATCTCAATCTGCCGGTTGTCCCTGCCATCGACTTCACCTTTACCAGCCTGGATTCATGGGATACGGATTATCCGAAGCCAACGACCAGCAGCGCCACCGCCGGACCGTTCACCTTCGCCGGGGTCAATCCCCAGGAGGCAATTCGAGCCATCACACCCGATGGCAGCGTGGCGCTGGAATACCGCGACATAACCAGCGTTGAAGATGCCATCGAGCGCTTCCGGTCAGGAGAGTTCAACCTGATCCAGTCGCCGAGGCTGGATGTACGCGCCGAACTGCGCCATCGCGACCCGTACCAGGTCTACGCCTACTCCAACGGACTGATGGATTTCATCAGTCTGAATCTGGCCGACCCGAAAGAACCGGAGAGCAACTTCGATGAGGACGGCAATCCGCTGGAACAGGGCGTCCATCCCATCTTTGGCGATGTGCGGGTACGGCGGGCGCTGCAACTGGGCATTGATGTTGAGGCGCTGATCGAGGTGGCTGTGCGCGGTGAAGGGGTAGTCCTGCCGGCCAACCTGCTGCCGACTTCATGGGCCTATGACAGCACGCTCGTGCCGGTCGGCCATGATCCCATAGCCGCCATGCGCATGCTGGAAGACGCCGGCTGGCGTCAGCTTCGGCGCGGCGAAGCCCGCACCTGCATCGGCTGCACCACCGCCGAAGAAGGCACACCGCTGCGCTTTACGCTGGCGTTTGACGGCGTATCTGAGCGGCAATCTATCAACGCCAACTTGATCGCCACCCAACTCGGTCGCATCGGCGTTGAGGTGGGACTGAACCCATCACCTGCATCAAACGAACTACGGCAGCAGCGGTATGATGCCTTGTTGGGAACCTGGCGCATCGACCCAGTTGATCCCGATCACTCGGTCTTCTTCACCACCGAGAACGATGTCATCGGCACCGGCTACAACGGCGGATCGTACCATAATCCAGAAGTGGACGCGCTTTATGCCGAAGCCGC
>CAYQJO010000023.1:0-30297 GCA_964417785.1 uncultured Anaerolineaceae bacterium
CCACGATCCCCACCGATACATCCAGCACATACAGCCCGGTCCGTCCCGGTTCATCGACAAAGTAGGCGATGGCGTTGCCGCGAGGGGCCAGGAAGATGTTGTCACCGGTCGAGGCCGTCAGTTCGATAATCGGGATGCGATTGATCGAACTGGTCGGAGAAGTGTAATACAGCGTTTGCACATTGGTCGATGGCTGTGCGGTCGAGAGGTTGGTGATGGTTTCGCTGTTATTTTCGTTGACAAACGCGATCAGCGGCGTCAGAACCCCTTCGCGGATGGTCTCAGGGATGTCCTGCAATTCCCAGTTGTCGGTGGTGGTATCCGGTGTGATGACCGGGGTGTTATACGGCGTTGGCGTAATGGTGGGCGTCGCTGTGGCGGTGGGCGTCGGTGTCGCCGTTGGCGTATTGGTCGGGGTATTGGTGGCTGTGGGTGTATGGGTCACGGTCGGTGTAGCCGATGGCGCTGCGGTCATCGTGATCGTCGATGTGTGGGTCACGGTTGGTGTGAGTGTGGCTGTCGGGTCTGCCGCACCGGGCGAACAGGCTGCACTGAGCAGCAGAACGAGCAAGATCAATCGGCGGTTCAATTTGCCATACCCTCTACTTCAAACCCCGTTATGATACCACCGGCTCTTTGAGTACGTAATACGAACCGCGTTTCTGGCCCATTTTGGTCAGCAGGTTCTTGGTTACCATGTCGGCCAGATCGCGGCGGATGGTCTCTGCATGGACATCCGGGAAGAGCCGCTGCAATTCGCTGTTGGTGATGCGCGAGTTCTCCGGGTGCTGTAAGTATTCCAGTGCGGCTTCCTGGCGTGGATTGAGCGGCACATCGACCGAGATAGTGAAGGTTTTCGCCGGTGGTTCAGGCTGGCTGACCATCTCGTTAAACAGTGACACTCGAAAGCCGCTGTCGGTCTCGTTGAAGTCCGGCTCGCGCAATCCATGTCGCTTCATGAGTTCGATGACGCGATCCACACCATACCCCAGGCGCTCAATATAGCCCATATCGGACAGCACCTGGACGATGACCGGATTGCGCGAGAACCGTTCATCTTTGATATTGGCAATGGTGACCGGTCCTGGCAGCTTGCCAGGGCTGGTGACATCCATGCGGTTTTTGAACATGAACAGCCGGATGCCGTCCCCGCGAATGCTGTAATCGCGGTGGGCGACGGCGTTGACTACCAACTCACGGGCGGCTTCCATCGGGTATTCGAACTGCTCGCGGCGGGCCATGGTGTGCTTCAGTTCGATGTCTTTGCGCATGTGGTCTACGAGAAAGGTCTCCGCCCGCTGAATCTGGTCGGGTAGGGTGCCGTTGATGTCCTGGCGGTTGAAGGTGTCGCTCATAGCCTCACCAGCAAAGCGCACGGCGGTGATGTCCGCACCGCGCACGAAGCGCTGTGGGTCCTTGCCGAACAGCAGCACGCCAGCATTGGTTGGGTGGATCGTGGTGCCGCGCTGGACCAGACACCCGCGCTGCATCAGGATGGCCTGCGGGTCTCTGTCCTCCTGGCCGTGCAGTTTGCGGATATAGAGGGCGATCTTCTCCCAGTTGAGGTCATCCAGGGTTGCACCGACCGCCGGTTCGGTCTCGAAACTGACGTCGCCGCGCTCCATGATAAGCCGGTAAAGCGCCTGCGGGTCCAGGCCGATATTGTCCGTTCCCTGGCGCTGCAAGTAGCGCCCATTCAGTGCATAGATGTGGGGCATCCCACGCAGAACCTCTACGACGACAATCTCTTTGCCATTGACACCGATCACACGCGGAAAGGGGATGATGAGTTGTGGGCTGAGTGACAGTGCCGCTTTCAATGTGCGGTCGATCAAAGCGCCGCAGTTTTCCACGCCGGTGATCTGCGCTTCAGGCGTGATCCCGAACAGTATTTTGCCACCCTGGGCATTGACCATACCCGCCAACGCTGCCGCGATGTCGTCCTGGCTGGCAGTGGCCGGGAGCCATTCGAGTGTGTCGCCGCGTCCGGATTGGATCAAGGAATGAATGGTATCGTCATTCGCTGACATGAGAACCTCGTGGGGGTTTTCTAACCGGGGGCTGGTTTCCAAGTGTACCCGTATTGAGGCTGGCTGTAAAGCTGACCTTAGCGTACCCTATCGGTTGATTCAAGAAGGAGGAACGAGTTATGCGGCTTCCACTTCGATATGTTATTCCGGCGGCGTTGGTGGCCCTGGTTACGGTTGTGGTGGTTGGTTCGACTCTGTTGGACCCGCCGCAGCCCTTGCTGGTGGACATGGCTTTTTCCCATGATATGATCTCGCCCAATGCCGACGGTGTGGACGATGTTACGGACCTGACTTATGAAATTTCGCGCAATGCCTTTGTCTCACTGACCTTCAGCGATGGTCAGAAGAGCTACGCCTTCCGTGACCGGGAACGGCGCAGTCCGGGCGAATACCGGGTTCAGTTCAGCGGGGTCGTTGATGGTTATCTCAACGCCGACGAGGACCTGCCCGGTGAAATCCTGCGCCGGTTGATCCCCGATGGCGATTACACCTGGGCCTTTACGGTCGAAGCGCAGGACGACGGTGAGGTGGCGGAAGCAACCGGCCAGTTGACGGTCATGGATGGCGATTCGCCGCTGCCTCTTTTGACGACCTTTTCGATTGGCCCGGATGTCTTCTCTCCGAATCAGGACGGCGTTGCCGACTGGACGCTCATCAACGCCTACCTGACGAAGGACGCCCAGTTGACAATGTATCTGGTCGATGACGAAGGCCAGCGTGTATATATCGCTCGCCGTGAGGAAGGCCGTGAAGCCGGTGAAGCCGGACGGCATAACTTCTTCTACGAAGGTGGTGTGGATATTGGAGCCGACCCGCCGGAAGACGGGATATACACGGTAGTGGCCGAAGCCAGCGACGAGGTCGGGCAGGTCACACGGCGCACCAGGGCGCTGGAAATCGTCAACGGCGGCAAACCGCGTGCGGAGATTGTCGGCCAGCCCATCGGCGTGGATGTGGTCTTCGATGTGATGCCCTACGACGAGCGCTATCTTTCCGATCTGGATGCCCTGGGTGATCCCATTCCGCTGCCTGACGATCCCGACTCGCTGGACAATCTGCCGGTGACGATGGCGCAGGGTGATGTTCTGGTGTTTCGCCTGACGGTGAGCAATTATGGACCCGCACCCATACGCACCGCCGGCCCCTGGCCGGGAACGGTCTACCAGCAGGCGCAGCGGGCGTCGTCTCTTGGTTTTTATGACCAGTCTGGTGTATGGCGGGTGGGCATCGACTGCGAGACCTCCGTCGATAGCTATCCCTGGCGCTGGGCGGTCGGTACGCCCGATGATCTCTACATGGAGACCGATCCCACTAACGGCAATGTCTACTATTACCTGGCTCCCGGTGGGGTAGCTGAGGTGTGGGGCGGAATCCGTATGACGGAGATTGTCGATACGCGCAATCCGCAAGACTGCTGGGCTGGTCTGATCCATGAGGATGTCGAGATTTCGCTGCAAAACCAGAACGTTGGGCGGCGTGAGGTCGAACTGGCACCAAACCCCTCCCTGGTAGATAATTGATGGAAACATGATCTATCGTGGAGGCGGGGTAATGAGAACAGGTGCGCTCTTATTCATGGTTGTGCTTCTCCTGGCAGCCTGTGGTGGTGACAGCGGCCCTGATGCCGCACCAACACCGACACCAGAACCGACACTGACCTTTGAAGAACGGATCGAGTTCGATGCAGGACTGGCACAGAATCCGCTGCGGATGGCGATTCGCCCGACGCGCACAGTCGCGGAGCGGCTGCGGATCGTACTCGTGGATGTGTTGGAAGTTGCCCCGTCTACGGTGACCGCAAATGCGCTGCTGCGCGATGATCTGGGCGCTCCCGACAATCTGGCGGTGTTGAACGAAGCGCTGGAACGCGATTTTGGCGTCACGATCCAGAATCCGGACGCCATTCAGATCGTGCGTGATCTTGAGCGCGATGTGCAGCGGCAATTGGGCGAGGAAGTCAGCGCGGCCCTGTTCCAGCGCACCGGGTTGTATGTCGATGTTGTGATTGTGGATACTTACGGTGAGGCATTTGTCGATCTGTGCGACTCCGGCAGTGGTGTGGTCACGATTCCTTGGCTGGATGGAGTGACGTATAAGGCCGCGCTGGAACGGAACTGTGGTGAACCGGCGTTACAGGTCGCCATCACGACCGGCAGCGAAGCCGAGTTCGCGCCGCTGGTTGTGGTGGAGTCGACCGCCGAAGCGACACCGGACGCCACTGCTGAGCCGACTGCCCAACCGGAGGATGAACCGGTAACCCGCGTGGGAACGGCGGGGGTGATTATCGCCAACCGGACGCTGACGTCGGGGGGAGCCGGGCTGGATGTTATCTTTAACCAGACCTACTGCCGTCTGGGATATGACGACTTTTACACCTGGATGCTGCCGCTGCTGCTGTATAAACGCAATGGAATCGATTTGCTGCGAGCGCCGGAGACCATCGTTGATTATGCCAGCATCGAAACGCTGGTGCGGGCAGTGGCAGATGGTGATTGCGCTGTGACTGGCCTATCGGAAGATGATTACTCCCGATTCGCCGACCTCGAAGGCATTCGCCGTCTGTCCACATCGATAGCGTTTCCCTACGGTGTGTTTTTCTATCCGCTGGAAGTGGGGCTGGGCGTGCGTCTGACATTGACTGAGACGTTGCAGGCATTGGCCGACAGCCGGCCGCTGCGCCTGCTGCTTGGTCAGGACAGCATTGTCCCGGTGGTGCCAGATGATTTCGCCGAACTTGACCAGTTCATGGCCTCTGCCGGGCTGGATTTCGCGCAACTGGGCAATTGATGATCGATCTGGCCGTCATTATCGTCACATGGAACACCCGCGAAGTCATCGTGGATGCGCTCGATAGCCTATATGCTGACCTGGGAGTTTGCGGTCTGGATGCGGCGGTGTACGTGGTGGACAGCGCATCAACGGACGGCACACCCGTTTTGATCGCACAGCAGTATCCACAGGTGCATTTGACGGCCAGCCAGGATAATCTGGGGTTTGCCGGTGGCAACAATCACGCCATGCGCCAGCTTGGCTTCCCCGATGATCCCCAGGCACGAGCCGTCTATCTGTTGAATCCGGATACGATCACACAACCAGGCGCGACACGTCACCTTTTCGAGGCGCTGTTTGCTGACGCCACGACCGGTCTGGTAGGTGCGCGTCTGGCTTATGGCGATGGCAGCTTCCAGCACAGTGCGTTTGGTTTCCCCGGTCTGCGCCAGTTGTGGGCCGAGTTCTTTCCTACACCGGGTCGCTTCATCGAGGGACGCTTTAACGGTCGCTATCCGCGCCGTCTCTACGACGGTCAGCAGCCGTTTCCGGTCGATGTGGTACTGGGCGCGACCATGATGCTGCGGGCCGAGATTATCCAGCAGACGGGTATGTTTGACGAAGCGTTTTTCATGTACTGCGAGGAGATCGACTGGGCATGGCGTATCCACAAAGCGGGCTGGAGGGTACGCTGTGTTCCGCAGGCACGAGTGACGCACCTGGGCGGCTATTCATCGGCACAGGTGCGCCCACGTAGTTTGATTGTTTTATGGACCAGCCGCCTGCTGCTGTATCGTAAGCACTATCCCTCCTGGAAACGGGTCCTGGCACGGTGGATGATCGCGGTGGGGATGCAGCGCAAGATCAACGTTGAGCGTGACGCCGCTTTGATTGGCGCTTACCACACGATTCGGGAGATGGTGAAATGAGCCGATTGATGGCAATTATTTTAACCCACAACGAAGAACGCTATATCGCGGACTGCATCGCCAGTGTGCGTTTTGCCGACTCGGTGCTGGTCTTCGATGATTTCAGCACAGATGCCACGTACCGGTTGGCGCAGGCCGCCGGTGCCGATGTCGTGCAGCGCAAGCTGGACGATTTCGCCAGCCAACGCAACGCGGCACTGGAAGTGGCTGTTGGTCAAGCGGAGTGGGTGCTTTTTGTGGACGCGGACGAGCGCGTCTCACCCGAACTGGCAGAAGAAGTGCGCACGGTTCTCGCCCAGGATGACTACGCTGGCTGGCGCATTCCGCGCCACAATTACATATTTGGCCGGTTGACGCGGGGGGCTGGTTGGTATCCGGATTACCAGACGCGGCTGCTGCGCGTGGGCGCTGCCCGTTACGATCCGAAGCGCAAAGTCCATGAAGTGGTAATTCTGGATGGTGCGGAGGGGACGCTCACGGCGCATCTGATCCATTACAATTACGACAACGCGAGCCAGTTCTACGCCAAACAGCGCAGGTACACGGCCTATGAGGCGGGTATTCTCCACGCCCAGGGACGGCGGCCTAAACCGCATAATTTCATCTTGCAGCCGCTGCGACAGTTTATCTGGCGCTTTATCACACTGCACGGATACCGTGACGGCTGGCATGGTATCCGGTTGTGTGTCTTGATGGCGTGGTATGAGTGGCAGAAATACTGGCTGCTGCGGCAGATGTGGGGCGCTCCGCAGCCGGAGCGCCCCGAAGCGAGCTAGCTCTTTTCGGGGACCAGCACACCGTAGCCACCGCTGTCACGGCGGTACAATACGTTGATCTCGCCCGATTTGGCATTCATGAACATGAAGAAGGCATGTCCCAGGAGTTCCATCTGAGCGATGGCCTCTTCCTCATCCATCGCCTGGATATCAACCTCTTTACGTCGCACGATGTCCACCTCTTCGAAATTCTCATACTCTGCGGCGATTTCCTCGTAATTGGGGACTTCTTCCGCTGTACTCAGTTCTTCCGGTGTGGCGTAGTAGCGGCCTTTCCGCCGTTTGTTGTCGCGGCGTTTGCCCTTGAAGCGGTCGATCTGGCGATACATTTTATCAACAGCAGCGGTAATCGCTGGTTGAATGGATGATTCGCCATCACCCTGAATCCGCTCCTCCGCTCGTAGAATGGCACCGCGTGCGTGGCGTAGCGTGATTTGCGCGATGGTGATGTTCTCACCGCGCTTGGTGTGATTGCGCGTAAGGTCGAGGTGAACTTCGGTAATGTTAGGCAGGTAACGGTCCAGTTTGCCCAATTTCTTTTGTGCGAAGTCCTCCAGAGCATCAGTAACTTTGATGTTTTCACCTCGTATGGTCACGTCCATGTGACTGCTCCTCAAATTAGACTACCAAAATCTCTTTCGGTGACTAAGCTTCCGTCACCGTCAGTGCATAAACTGCAATGGCACCCGCATTCAGTGCGGCCTGTGCGCTGCCAGCCAGGGTCGCCCCCGTTGTACAAACATCGTCAACGATCAGCAGCGACTTTCCCCGGACGGCGTCCGGGTGGGCCGAAAATGCGTCAGCCAGATTGTGCCGCCGTTCTTCCTGATTCAAGCCGACCTGTGAGCGAGTCGCTCTGGTGCGCTGCAAGGCACCGTCCAGGCAGGCGATTTCGCTGATTTCCGACAATGCCTGAGCCAGGAGAAACGCCTGATTATAGCCGCGTTCGGCCAATCGTGTAGGGTGCATTGGCACAGCCGCCACCGCGTCAACCGGCCAATGTAAGTGATCCAGCGCTTTGGCAAGTCGCTGGCCCAACGGCATGCGGAGTTTGACCGCGCCGTCGTACTTGAGGGCCTGGACCGCCTGCTGAAGCTTACCCATGTGGCGTCCGGTCGCAGCGATCTGTTCCAATCCCTCCACATGTCGCGTGTGTAGATCGACTGGCACGGCATGGAGTGCGTCAAGACAGCGATCACACCAGCGCGTATCGACCCGGTCACACCCGGAACAATAGGGCGGGAAGATCAGATCGAGTATAGAAGAAAAAACAGACGACAAAAGCCCAGAGGTCCGGGCTTCAGTCTCAAAGTATAGTTCTGTCATTAGATCATTTTTGGGACAGGATCAAAATGCCCCACCCATATCGGTCGCCATAATCTGCAAAACAGCCGGACCCAGAAGCACGATCCAGATCGACGGGAAGATCAAGAGAACCATCGGAATCATCATCTTGACCGGGGCCTGCTGCGCTTTTTCCTGAGCACGTTGGCGGCGTTTGGTCCGCATCTGGTCGGACTGCACGCGCAGGATTTTTGACATACTCACACCAAGCTGGTCAGCCTGGATAATCGCGGCGGTAAAAGAGTTTACGTCGGGAACGTCCATGCGGTCAGCCATATCCTTGAGGGCTTCACGACGGAGCTTACCCAATTGGATTTCGCGCAGCACACGCCCGAAGGCCAGCGCCAACTCGTTATCCCACTTTTCATACACCTTACCCATCGCCATATCGAAACCGAGACCGGCTTCAACACAGATGACCAGCAGGTCCAGTGCGTCGGGCAGGGCTTTGAGGATGGCTTCCTGGCGTTTCCGGATTTTACCGTTGATGGAGATCACCGGGAAGTAGAAGCCCAGTGCCGCGCCACCAGCGGTATAGGCCATTGCCATTGTGAAGGTCTCTTCCATCACAACGAAGCCCACCATGGCACCACCCACACCCAGGACAATGGTGAAGATGATACGTGTCAGGAAGAACGTCGAGGGGTCCGCGTTGGAGCGCCCCGCCAGTTCCAGCTTGCGCCGCGTGGATTCCAGTTGTTTTTGCGGCGTGATCTTGACCATGAAGTTCGCAACGGCCTTCATGACCGGCATCACAACACGTTCTTTAAACGAGATTGAGAGTTCGATCTCTTCCAGCGACTCGGGCAGGTCCCGGTCGCCATACTGCGCCAGACGGTCTTGCAGCGGGTCTTTATCGCGGTCTTCGCGCAAGCCAATGTAAACCATGAGGCCAACGATTACCAATCCGCCGATGATCAGTGCCGGGACTAACATAGGGTTCGTCCTTTCCTATATCTCAATATCGACGATTTTCTGGATGACTGCCGCGCCGATACCGATCAACGCCAGACCGGCACCCAGCATAGGCCAGCCGCACATGCGGTTGGAGAACATGCGTCCCATATAGCCGGGGTTGATAGCATTCAACAGCATCGCCAGACCAATCGGTAGAAAGCTGATGAGATACCCGGTGATGCGCCCCTGCGAGGTCAACACCCGAATTTCACCTTTGAGCTTGATGCGCTCGCGGATGGTATTGCTGATCACGTCTAGAATCTCAGCCAGATTACCGCCGACCTCGCGCTGAATGTTCACCGCTGTGATCACCAGATCGAGGTCTTCACTTTCTACCCGCTCCAGCAGATGTTCCAGTGCGTCGGCCATGTCGATGCCAAGCTGGACTTCCTGGACCACACGCCGAAACTCAGTCTGTGTGGGTTCTGGTGCGTCTGCGGCGACTGCTTCCATCGATTGCAGCACACTGTAGCCGGAACGAAGCGCGTTCACCCACAGACCAATGGTGTCGGGAAGCTGCGTCTCAAACCGGTTCAGGCGTTGGCTAATGGTTCGGGCTACATAAATGCGTGGGGCAAAGTAGCCCATGAAAGCGGCGACAATGGAGAAAATCAGATCGCCGGAGAATATGACAAAGTAACCGGCTGAGAAGAAACCGACCATGCTGATAACGTGCAGCGCGGCAAACTCCGCTACAGTGAGCTTGAGATCAGCACGGGCAAGCTGCTTGCGCCATTTCTTACCAAAAGCACGTTCTTTCAGCACATTGTCCAGGGTGTCGAGAGCGCGTTTTTTCTCGGTGGTCTGACCCTCTTCTTCCGGGTCTGCCAGATTCAGAAATGATTCAAAGTCGTCGGTTGTGCCGCGCCCCAACCGCTCTTCAATCAGGTCTTTTTCCGAACGTGCGCTCAGGATACCAATGAACACAATCAACACAGCAACAAGTCCGGCACCGCCCAAAATGAGTAATTGGGTTGTTTCCATAGCTTGCCTCTCTAACAATACACCATACCCTATTTTAGTTCGGGTGACTGAAACACGTCAAACGATGTATCGAAATCATAACGATTAGCGACGGCTGCCAATACCGAATATCGATGGTGGCAAATGGATACCGGCGTCTTCGATCTGATCGATGAATTTCGGTCGAATGCCTGTGGGGCGGATACGGCCAACGATGCGACCGGCTTCCAGACCGGTCTGTTCAAACTCGAACAGGTCGGAAAGGGTGATCATCTCGCCTTCCATACCCTGTACTTCGGTGATCCACAATATCTTGCGTGATCCATCGCGCAACCGTGATTGCTGGCAAATCAGATCAACAGCGGATGCGACCTGTTCGCGGATAGCGCGGGTGGGGAGTTCCATACCCGCCATGAGGCACATCACTTCGAGACGGGCGAGTGCGTCACGCGGGCTGTTGGCGTGCAACGTCGTCAGTGAGCCATCATGGCCGGTGTTCATTGCCTGGAGCATGTCCAGCGCTTCACCCGAACGACACTCACCGACGATAATCCGTTCAGGACGCATACGCAAGCAGTTGATGACCAGGTCCTGGATGGTGATCTGACCTCGACCTTCAATGTTGGGCGGGCGGCTTTCCAGTGTGACCACATGTTCCTGCTGTAACTGAAGTTCAGCGGCGTTCTCCACCGTGATAATGCGCTCATCGTTGGGGATGAAGCTGGAGAGCACATTGAGCAGTGTGGTTTTACCCGAACCGGTACCGCCAGAGACGATCATGTTCAACCGGCCAATAACGCAGGCACGCAGGAAGTCGGCAATTTCCGGCGTCATGGAACCAAAGCGGATCAGGTCTTGCACACCCAACGGGTCTTTCTCGAATTTACGAATGGTAATAGTGGGACCGTTGAGGGCAATCGGACGGATGACGACGTTCACACGCGAGCCATCGGGTAGGCGGGCGTCTACCAGGGGCGAACTCTCATCAACACGGCGTCCAAGCGGGGCGACGATGCGGTCGATGATGCGTAGAACGTGTTCGTCACTGTCGAACGACACATTGGCCCGGTGCAGGTTACCTTTGGTCTCGATGAATATCTGCTTGGGGCCGTTGACCATGATTTCGCTGATTTCCTCGCGTTGGAGAAGCGGCTCAATCGGGCCAAATCCCAGGATTTCTGCCGCAATCGAGTTGAACAGCCCTTCGCGCTCCTTTTTAGAAAGCACCATGCTCTCTTCCGCGAGGATCGCGTTGAACAGTTCCTCAATGTGGCGGCGAATCTCATCCTTCTGGTTAATGTCCATGCTCTGGTCCAGTTCGGCCAGAAGCTTGTTCTGGACGCGGACCTTCAGGTCCATATAACCCGCATTGCCAACCTCAGGTACCCGGCGGTTACGTGCGGCTTCTGGCTGGCGACGCTGCGGCTGGCGACTACCACCACCGCCATCGTTGCCTTTGTTATTGCCGCCGCCTTCTTTTCCACCTTTTTCAATACGACTTAACAGTGACATCATCTAACTCCTTATCGGCCAAGCAGCCCGGCAATACCGCTGCGTTTCCGGGTATCGGTCATGGCTTCTGTATCTTCTTCGTGTACTTCATGTCCCATCAGTTCATCGTACAGACCATCGGCCAGATCGATAATCTGGCGAACCGGCGGGCGATCCTGGCTTTTATCTGTGGCGATGATCGGAACACCTTTGTTGATCGCGCTTAGCAATATCCGTTCATCTACAACCGGTATCTGGGCGATAATACCGTGTTTCAGATAGTTCTCGATCTTCTCTGCCGAGATGGTTGCGGCTTTGCCCTTACGCTCATCCCAGACCTGGTTGACAATGATGGATGTTTTCTCAACCGGATACTCAAGCCGGTCAAACAGGTCCAGGGCAAACCGGCTGTTTTTCACGGATACCAGGGTCGGCTTGACAACCAGCAAAATCCGCACCGCTGTATCCAGGATTCCCAGCAAGATTTCGTTGATAGCGGTGCTGGTATCAACGATGATGAAATCGTAATTTGTGGCGATTTTGCTGAGAATCGCCCCTATCGCACCCGGATGTGCCAGTACTTCATCGGCGAATTCGGGCCGCGACGGTCCCATCAAGACTTTGAGGCCGCTGTCGTGGGTCATCAGGATGTTATCAAACAGATCGATATCCAGATCATCGACATCTTCGATCAACTCGACGATGGTGGACTGGGGTTGCAAATTCAGGAAGGTACCGATGTCTCCGAATTGCAGGTCGGCATCAACCAGGAGGACTTTGACATTCTCTTTCATCAAGGCCGACGCCAGATTGGTTGCAATGGTGGTTGTTCCAGCACCGCCCTGGGGACTGTAGATGGCGATGATGTTGCCCGCCCGATCACCTTCTATGTCATTTTCGCCCGCGTTGGAGCGCAGCATATCCATCGGCATCGTTTCCATCGCTTCGTACTGCGCACGGATGGCCGCATGGTTGCGATAGACGGTGCGGATGGTGTTATAGATGTCGTCCATGTTAATGGGCTTGGTCAGGAAATCCCGCGCCCCGGCGAGCATGGCCCGCCGCATGTAATCGGCATCGTTCTGGACGGACATAATGATGACAGCAGCGGTGGGGACCGATTTGTTGATAATACTCGTTGCTTCGAGTCCGTCCATATCGGGCATGTTGATGTCCATGATGATGATGTCTGGCTCAAGCTCTTTTGCCAGATCAACCCCTTCGCGCCCGGTACCGGCTGAACCCACGACTTTGAAGTCGGGTTCAAAGGCCAGCAGCTTTTTGATGTTCTCCCTTGTCTCCGGGATGTCATCGACCAGCAGGATCGAAATTTCTGTTGTTCCGCCGCCTTTCGGGGCGGGTTTTGGTCTACCGCTCATACGCTGTCGTCCTAATTTCCTAACGAAATGGTGTTGCCAACACGAAGCTGACGAATACTGCGAATGGCTGGCTGAATTGAAAATGCCTGTTTGCCCGGTATCGTGATGCTGTATGACGCCAGAATGTAATCTAGTGTGACTTGATCGGTGGGTACCTGAGAAGTGTCGGCAGCGGCTCGCAGCAAGAAGGTAATCGGAACACCGGCTTCGACCATCCAGGTCAGGATGACGGCTTCCTGTGGGGTTACAGCCAGCGTTACAATATCGGGCCGGGGTGGAACGGCTGTTGGTGCGGGGGCTGCACCCTGGGGTACAGGGGTCGCGCCTTCAGCGGGTACCGGCGTGGGGGTCGGTACAAAGCCAAACAGACGACCGTCCTCCGGGAAATTGCCGGTATGGACCACCAGGGCGTCTTGAATAGTACGCTGTGTGACGAGGCGCGGACGTGGTGATTCGCTGGGACGTATCAGAACCGGCCAGTCAATCGGTGTTTGTTGTGCGGTGCCAAGTGTGGCATTGAAACCCGGCAGCGGAATGCGTTCCGTCTCAAAGCGCCCGTTGACATCCGTACCCAGCGAGAGGGAGATACCGTTTTCGTTGGCTGCCGTATTGACGAGATTGATTGAGTTGGGCAGTGCGCTCTGGAATTGCTCGTCGATGTCGATAAACAACAGTGAGATCACAATGTCCACGCGGTCGCCCGGCTGGATGGCGTAGGCGACGCTGGTTAGCCGGTCCATCGGCATTGCGACACCGACTGTACCGTTGGGCAGCACCGCAGCCGCGTCCGATCCGACGTCGGCCAGATCATCAAGCCCTTCTACCAGATAGGAGGTCAGGATGGGTTGCTCGACATAGATGTCGGTGCGAGCGCGTTTGCCGATGACGTCTTCCAGGCTCAGAACCGCGTTGAAGGGTGCGGCTTCCGCCGGCCAGGGTTGCAGTCGAATGGCCTCTGCCGGGATAACACTCCCACGCGAGATGGCCTGCACCGCAACGATGATGTCCGTCAAAGCCTGTGTTGGCAGCGGGGTAGCTGAGGGCTGCACCGGTGTCGGTGAGGCACCACTAGGTTGTTCAACACTGGGTGCTGGTGATGGATCAGCTTCATTATCGGTCTGATTCATCAGGAAAAAGGCACCAACCCCGACGATTACGAGCAAGAAGATCACGATGATCAGAATGCGTGTGCGTCCCTGCATAGTTCCCTCCTGGTGAAGGGGCCCCTTTGTATCGAACCCCTGTATTAAGATATGTTTCTAGTGTACCACGATAAGCGTGAACTGGCTTATCAGTTCTCTGCCGGTAAAGCCAGTCGAATAGTTGATCCATCACTGTCACTACTGCTTGCAGTCATATTACCACCGACAAGCTCGAATTTTTCCTTAAGGGTTGCCAGCCCTTGCAATCGGGCGTCCTGTTGGTTGGATTCATCAATGTTTTCAACATCGAAACTGCGTCCGTTGTCGCGCACTGATGCCTTAACCATTTTGCCGGATATATCAAGCTGCACCCAGATGTGCGCCGCGTTGGCATAATCGCGGGCATGTGCGATCAATTCCTGGACGCCGCGAAACAGCAGCACTTCACGATGCGATTCCAGCCGCCGCTCCTCGCCGACGATTTCAAGATCGACCTCAATGTCGTTTTTATCTCGCATGGTGTCGGTATACCGCCGGATAGTGGGGACCACACCCAGATCATCCAGCATCATAGGGCGCAAGTCGAAGATGAAATCGCGCACTTTCTGAAAGGTGATGCTGGCTGCCGTCTTCAGATTATCCAACTCTTCTCCGGCACGTTCGGGATTACGGTTGAAAAGGCGCTGGCAAATCTCGGCCTGAAGTATGAAGTTGGTGAGTGATTGGGCTGGCCCATCGTGCATTTGCCGTGCAAGCCGCTGGCGTTCTTCTTCCTGGGCCTGCACAATCCGCACAATGTTGATGATGCCTTTAGCGTCGCTGCTGTCCTCGTCCGTGTAATCCTCGATGGCGGTGACATCGACGCCTTCGAGGCTGCCGAGAACCTGGGTCAGAAGCTGCTGTTCTTGTTCCATGTACTCAAAATGATTCTGGAATTTTTCGAGCTGGCCGCGCATGGTTGCCAGACGAAAACGGGCATCAAGTGCCTCGTTGTATTTGTCGCGGATGTCTTCACGGGGGGTCGAATCAATGTTGGCCTGGATGATCTGCAATTCACCGGCCAGGTCTGTATTCCGTTCCTGCTCACGCTGGACCATCAGGTCGGTCTGCTCGACTTGCTGTTTGATCTCCGCGATTTTCTGTTTGATGCTGGAAAGGCGACTGGTCAATAACTCGACAATTTCGACTTTGGGATCATCAAAAAACTGCTGCTGCGGTAGTTCCATTTTCACACCTTGCTAACTGGTCGTCAGGTGAACTGTTGACAACGCATTGACATATTGGCAGTATACAACCGAAATCAATAGCGGAGCAAAAAAAGCCGGGTAGCCCATTAATTCTAACAGCCTTATAACTGGATTTTTATGATTTTTAACACGTTTTTGCGATATGAGTGGGAGTGAAATCATCTGAAACGTATTGAACACGACGGGTTGATCTATTATCGTTTTGCGTCTATGCCGGACCTGACACATGCCATATTCACTCGCAAGGGGGGTGTCAGTCAGGCTCCCTGGAGTTCGTTGAACACAGGTGGCACTGTCGGTGATGACACCGATGCCGTGCGCCACAACCACGACTTGATGTTTGACGCGCTCAAGCTGGACCGGACGCGAAGCTGCACTGTATGGCAGGTTCATGGCCGGGATACGGTGCTGATTCACGGGCCGGTGCGTGGGCGTCGCTGGATCGCGCTGGCGGATGGGATGGTTACAGACCGGAACGGCACGCCCCTGGTCATGCGCTACGCTGATTGCACGCCTATCCTTTATCAGGATCAGGTACGCGGTGTCATCGGCGTGGCCCATGCTGGTTGGCGCGGGACGGTTCAGGGAGCGGCGGCCAGTGTAGTTCGCACCATGCAGCGGGCCTATGGCAGCCGTTTGCACGACATTCAAGTAGGAATCGGTCCCGCCATCGGCCCGGATCGTTATCAGGTCGGGGAGGAAGTCGTGGCGGCGGTTCAGACATATTTTGGCTCGCTCGACGGTGGTTTGCCGGAAGGGCCGCTGGTCAAACGTGATCCGGCGGATGGCAGCGCGTACTATAATCTGTGGTCGGCGAATAAGCTGGATTTGATGCGGGCGGGGATCGCCGCCGGGAACATCGAAGTCGCCGGTATATGCACAGCCAGCCATACCGACGAATTTTACTCGCATAGGGCTGAGAAAGGCCGCACCGGGCGTTTTGGTGTGGTGTTGAGTATTTGATGGACGACATAAAAATTAATGTGGAGCGTGTTCAGGCACAGATTGCCGATGCCTGTGCGCGTGTCAATCGCGATCCGGGCGAGGTGACGCTGGTGGCTGTGAGCAAGACGCGACCGTCTGCCGATGTCCTGGCAGCGGTTGAGGCCGGTGTGCAACATTTCGGCGAGAATCGCGTAGAAGAAGCAAGTAACAAAATCCCGGCGATTCATGCCCTGGTGACGTGGCACATGATCGGCCATATCCAGAGTCGCAAAGCTCGCCATATTCCCGACCTGTTCCAGGTAGTACACTCAGTGGACAGCGTGAAGCTGGCGGAAAAACTCTCGCAGCAGGCGTTAGATAGTGGCGGCCTGGATGTGCTGCTGCAAATGAACGTCTCCGGCGAGGAGAGCAAGAGCGGCTTTGCGGCCTATCACTGGCGGCAGGCGCGTGACGGTCTGTGGCAGCACATCCGGCAGGTGCTGGCACTGCCAGGGCTGCGGGTACAGGGTTTGATGACGATAGCCCCCATTGTCGCCCGGATAGAGGATGTGCGCCCGCTGTTTGCTGAATTGGCAGCGCTGCGGGCCGCCCTGGCTGAGGATTTTGAGGTGTCGCTGCCAGAACTGAGCATGGGGATGACCGATGATTTTCCGGTAGCGGTCGAGGAAGGCGCAACGATGGTGCGCATAGGCCGGGCGATATTTGGTGAGCGAAACTAACAGGAGTGTGTAATGATTGCCCTATTGGTATGGATACTTCAGATTTACAGCTTCATCGTGCTGGCACGAGTGCTGTTAAGCTGGTTTCCCAACGTTGATCCGGATAATCCAATTGTTCGGTTCCTCTATGAAGCAACCGAACCGGTGTTGATGCCGATCCGCAACTTTTTGCGCGAGCAGTTCCCATCAATTGGCATGTTTGACTTCAGTCCGCTGGTACTGCTGATCGGGTTGTCCGTGATCCAGCGGCTCATTATTGTAATGGCCTGATGATTACATTGATCGCCACCGTCCTCAACGAAGGAGACAACATCGATGGGTTGATGGAGTCGATTGCCAGCCAATCCCGATTGCCAGATGAAGTGGTGATTGTGGATGGCGGCAGCACCGACGATACGGTGGCGAGGATCGAGCATTACAGCAACCGGCTGCCGCTGCGTGTGGTGGTTGAGCCGGGATGCAACATCAGTCGTGGGCGCAACCGCGCCCTGGCCGAGGCACGCGGTGACATTATCGCTGTTACCGACGCCGGTGTGCGGTTGGTTCCCTGCTGGTTGGAGGCAATCACGGAACTGCTGTGTCAGGACCCGGCAGTGATGGTGGTTGGCGGGTTTTTCCGCGCTGATCCACAGACGACATTTGAAATTGCGATGGGGGCGACCGTTCTGCCGTTGGAGGACGAGATCGACTCGCGCACATTTCTCCCCAGCAGTCGCAGTCTGGCGTTTCGCCGCCGTCTGCTTGAGCAGGTCGGTGGTTATCCCGAATGGCTGGATTACTGCGAAGACCTCGTTTTCGATATGCGTCTGCAAGCGGTGGCGTCGCCGTTTACGTTTGAACCGGCGGCGGTGGCCTATTTCCGTCCGCGCCAGTCGTTAAAAGCCTTCTTTGTGCAGTATTATCGTTATGCTCGCGGCGACGGCAAAGCCGATTTGTGGCGTAAGCGCCATCTGGTGCGCTATGTGACCTATCTGGTACTGGTACCGGCGATATTCTTGCTGGGCTGGCACTTCCATCCGGCGCTGTGGCTGCTGGTTGTCGCTGGTGCGGTGGTGTATCTACGCCAGCCTTATTATCGTTTGTTTCGACTGATGGCCGGGCGCTGGCATGAGTGGCTCTTTGTGATCGCGCTGGTGCCGGTGATCCGTGTGGTGGGCGACATCGCCAAGATGATCGGGTATCCGGTTGGCTGGCTGTGGCGTATTCGTAACCATCCGCCGGATTGGCGTGAAGCTTCATGATTGTTCTCCGCAAATCGGTGTAGAATAGGCTAGAATGATGCTTCCATAAGAACCAAGAGGGACATATGGCACGCAAGTTTGAAATTACCGATGCTAAAGGTGGAGCCGCCTTTACTGTGCGCGTCGTCACCCGTGCGGCCCAAACCGAGGCCGTTGGTATTCAGGACGATGGATCGCTCAAGATTCGGCTGGTCGCATCACCGGCGGGTGATCCGGCAGCCAACGAAGAACTGGTCAACTTTCTGGCCGAACGTCTGCAAGTCGATGTCGATACGATAGAGATTGTGGCTGGCGCGGATGGACGCGATAAACTGGTCAGTGTTGAAGGCATTTCCACTGCCTTTGTGGAGGAAAGGCTTGGTACGCAGGCTTAAGTGGGTCGCTGCGTTCGTATTGCTGGCCGCCTGTTCTGCTTCATCGGGTGATGGTACAGTTGTACCCACTCAATCTTTGATTCTACCGACGGCCACACCAGAGATCGTCACGCCAACGGTGACGCCAACGCCGCTGCTGCCCCAGGTGATTGCACCGGGTGAAGTGCTGGCTCCAGCGATGACGTCGGAAGATCAGATGGCGCAGTACGTCATTGATGAACTCGGTCTGGACTCCCGCTCGGTCACGGTGGCGTCAGTCACACTGGCGACAGCGGATTGTGATGTCATCGAGGTATCATCACCGGAGGCCATCAGCTACCGGGTGGTCATGATCGTAGACGAGACCGTTCTGGATTATCGTGTGAACGGGATAGATACCCCGATGCAGTGTGCGGAACTGCCGTTGCGCGAGGTACACGGTGAACTGCTGACACTGGTCGATCCGATTGCGGCGGATATGGTGGCACTGGCACAGCGGCGGTTGGCGACCCAATTGGACCTGCCGACCCGCCGCGTGCGTCTCGTGGATGTTCAAGCCATGACCTGGACCGATAGCAGTCTGGGCTGCCCGGTTGACGGACAGACCTACAATCCGGTGGTAGTCGATGGCTTCCGGGTGGAAGTCGCCGTCGCCGACGATGTGTACATCTTCCACACCAATTTCGAGAGCCTGATGCGCTGCGATCCTGGCGATGAAGTGCTGCCGGATTAGACGACAAATTCTCCGTTTTTGTACATGAGGTCGCCGTCAACGTGAATTTCACTCTCATTGCGCATATCGCAGATCATATCCCAGTGGACGGCGCTGCGGTTCTTGCTGCCAGTTTCCGGATAGCCCATACCGATTGCCATATGCACCGTGCCGCCGATCTTCTCATCGAAGAGGATGTTGCCGGTAAAGCGGTTGATGCCGAAGTTGGTGCCGATGGCGAACTCCCCCAGGTAACGTGAGCCTTCGTCGGTGTCGAGTTGGGCGTGGAGCAGGTCTTCGTTCTCCTGGGCGCTGGCTTCCACCACCTTGCCCTGCTCAAATTTCAACTCGATGCCAGAAACAGCGCGTCCCCCGACAATCGACGGGTAACTGAAGCGCACCCATCCATTGACCGAATCTTCGACCGGGCTGGTGAATATCTCGCCGCTGGGCATGTTTTTGTGGCCGTCACTGTTGACGAAAGTACGCTCGGCAATCGACAGTTGCAGGTCGATCTCCGGTCCCTTGAGCGTGATGTGCTTGCGGCCCTTGAGCCAGTCGATCTTCTGGGCCTGCATCGCGGAGATTTTGTGCCATTCCGCCACCGGGTCGCCCTGGTCGCAGAATGTCGCCCCATAAACGAAGTCCTCGTATTCTTCCAGGCTAATGTTGGCTTCCTGGGCGCTGGCCTCATTGGGATACCATGTACCCACCCAGCGGAAGTCGCCGTTTGCGGAACGGTTGAGGCGCGTATCCAGCCAGGGACGCTGCGCCGCCCGCATCTGCTGCATGCGTTTGGCCGGGATGCTGGTCATGGCGCGGGTGTTGCTGGATGAACCCAGACGGATGTACACGTCGCCATGATCGATATATTCGGTCATGGCTGGATTGAGCCACGTTAGCTGTTCGTCGCTGCCCTCGCGCAGCAGCACTCGTGCCATATACTCATCGCTCATGATGAGATGTGGGTGTCCGCCCGCCGCCAGTACCTCACGGTAGACTTCGCGCAGACCGGGCAGCGTGAGAACGTCGCCCATAATCCCAACCCAGTCGCCGGGTTTGACTTCGGTGCAATATTGCACCAGCAACTTCGCCAACCGTTGTAAGCGGATGTCCGACATAAAAAAGCACTCCTGATTTAAGGAAATTCAAAGGGGATTATACCCCGACCACCGGGGTCGGGGATATGTTGTTTAGACCAGCGACCGTGCCTTATCCAGGGCAGCCTGAAAATTAACTTCGTCTCCGATGACGGAGACGTATTCGATATGCTGGATGATATTGGCCTTGTCCAGGACGAAGACCGCTCTCTGGCACACGCGCCAGTCAGTATCATGGACCCCATACGCATCAGCGAATTGCATATCACGGTAAGTGGAAAGGGTTTCGGTGTTTTCGATGCCTTCGTTGCCACAGTAACGTTTGAGAGCGAAGGGCATATCGGCGCTGACCGTCAGCAGCACAATGTCATCACTCAGGGCCGCTGCTTCTTTGTTGAACCGGTGAGTCTGGGCCGCGCATACACTGGTGTCGATGGACGGGATCACGCTGATAATCTTGACCTTGCCGTCGTAATCGTTCAGGGTGCGGGTTTCAAGTGTGTTGGCGACCAACTGGAAGTCTGGTGCGGGTTGACCAGCCATCAGCATATCGCCCTGGACATGATGTTCGACATCTCCCACCTTCATACCGGGACGTGCAACCAAAGGTGTTACCATAGATGGAAATCCTCCACGCATAATATACGACCCGGCGATTATGCCCGATATTGCTGTGTGGGTGATTAGAGTCCGCCGTAGCGCCACTCACCGCCGACCATCGTTGCCACAATCTGCACATCCAGAATCTCATCGTGGGGGATGTGGTAGAGATCACGATCCAGTACCACCAGGTCGGCCAGGAAACCGGGGGTCAGTTTGCCCAGACGCTTCTCCATACCGGCGGCATATGCTGGCCCGATGGTGAAACCGCGCAGCGCTTCCTCGACACTCAACCTGGTTTCCGGATACCAGCCATTGGGGCCGGGTGTGCCGTCCGGACGCCGCCGGGTCACAGCGGCGAAAATCCCCCCCAGCGGCTCGAAGGGATCGACCGGCGAGTCCGAGCCGAAGGCGACGGTGACGCCGCGATCAATCTGAACGCGAGGATTATAGGCCAGATTGGATCGCGTACCCCAGTAAAGATCGGCCATTTCGTAATCTGATGTGGCGTGAATGGGCTGCATGGAGGCCACGATGTCTAGTTGTGCCAGCCGGTCGATGTCATCCGGGTGAACAATCTGGACGTGTTCGATGCGATGACGGCGGCTGCTGCGCGGTTCGCCGCGTTCGGCTTCCTGCTTACGCACCACCGCATAGACATCCAGCACATCGTGGACGGCGCGGTCACCGATGGCGTGGATGGTGGATGGAATACCGTTGGCGCTGGCCCGGCTGACGTGTTCCAGCATGTCCTCTTTTTCGGTGACGACAATGCCGAAGTTATCCGGTTGGCCTTCATATGCATCGACCATAAGCGCTGTCACCGATCCCAACGCGCCGTCGGCGAAGATTTTTAGGCCGCCCAACCGAATCCAGTCATCGCCGAAGCCCCAGCGTAGACCGAGCGATTCCATATGGTGAATCCAGACATCGTTGACGTTCTTGACTACCCGCAGCGCCAGTTCGCCCTGCTCGCGCAGGATTTGCAGCGCCCGCAGACATTCCGGCCCGTCGAAATCGTGGAAGCCGGTCAGACCGGCGGACAGCGCGAGCTTCTGCGCCTGTTTCATTAACTGTGCCAACTGGTTTGTTGTTGGTGTCGGTACGTGGCGGGCCGCCAGATCAATCGCGTCCTCGAATAGAATGCCGGTCGGGTTGCCGCTTTCATCGCGGGCAATCTGACCACCTTCAGGGTCGGGAGTGTCAGCGGTGATGCCAGCCTGCTGCAAGACGACACTGTTCACCCATACGGCGTGGCCGCTCTTCGCCCGTAGATAGACGGGGTTGTGTGGCGCGACCGCATCCAGGTCGGCAGCCGTTGGAAAGGTGCCGCCCGGCCACATGGATTGTGACCAGCCATGACCACATACCCAATCGCCATCGGGGACGGTATGGACTCGTTCAGCTACCCGTTCCAGCGCGACGTGCTTATCCGGCACACTGAAGACATCGACTTCCTGGAGCGCACGGGCCGTCCATTCCCAGTGCAAATGGGCATCAGTCATACCTGGTATGACCGTCGCCCCCTCAAGATTCTGTTTGGGGGTGCCGGATGGTGCCAGTTCTTTGATCTCGTCGTCGGTCCCTGCCGCTACGATGTGTCCGTTGGTGATCGCCACAGCCGTGACACGCCGCTGGTGTTCATCCAGTGTGATAATGTTGCCGTTGTAGATAATCCGGTCAATCATAAGTTGAGGGCCTCGCGGACTTCTTCGGGGGTGGGGGTGCTTTCCAGTCCCTCACGGGTTACGGAGATGGCTCCCAGCCGTGCCGCTAACCGCAGTGCAGCGGCCATATCGTGATGTTGTGAACCACAGAGCAGCGCCGCTGCGAAGACGTCACCAGCACCGGTCGGGTGGGTTGTTTCGGCGGGGAAGGCCGCGTAGTCAATCGCTTTGCCCCGGTCGTAAAATGTCCCGCCGCGCTCGGCCCGCGTGACGACCAGACCAGGGGCGACGGCGGCGATGTCGTGTTCGAGGTCGGGGTCGGCCAGAATGTCCTCTTCACTGAAGACGATCAGGTCAAAAGCTCGCAGTACGTCCGGGTCGAACCAGCGCCGATAATAAACTTTGCCCGCATTATCCCAGGCACGCAGCCAGCCCTGCAAGGTGAGCAGGCGCTTGCTGTTGGGGAATTGATGCACGATCTCCGGTGTGATCTCACCAGCAATCGGTGCGACATGGACCAGCGGAGCCTGCTGCCAGTCCGCCGGGATGTCCTGGGGTGTGATAGGGCCAGCGACTCCTCGCACATACTGGGTACGTTTGCCGTTGGTGTAGATGTTCTCATATGTGGTGGTGTCTGCCGCAGGCAGATTGATGACTTCCGTATACTGTCTGATTTTTGGTAGTAGTGGGTCGTCTTCGATGGCGCTTGTCAACAAGCCCACATTGAGACCGAAAGCGGCGGCGGTATAGGCCGCATAGGACACCGTACCGCCGAGTTCACGTCCATCGGGCGTCAGGTCCGCAGTGATATGTCCGATAAGTAAGTAATCGATCTTGTTCATCACGCTGGTATAATCGTCACCTTGCGCGAGTCGCCCTCACCGGTACTCTTGGTATGAACGTCTTTACGCTCTCGCAGGGTAATGTGAATAATACGGCGTTCATTAGGTGGCATCGGTTCCAGGTAGACCGTGCGCTGCTGCTGCACTGCCTGATCGGCCATTCTGAGGGCGAGCTGGCGCAGCCGCTGCGAGCGTCTGGTCTTGTAGCCACCGGCGTCCACAACGATATTAGCGCGGCGCTGTATCTGGCGGCTGGTAATCAGGCGGGTGATGTACTGAAGTGCGCCCAGGGTCTCGCCGCGCCGCCCGACAAGCTGGTTCAAATCGCTGCCCTGGATGTCGAGAATCCAGGGTGAGTTTTCCTCGGGTTGAGTTTGCTCTGCCCGTCGGACCACGATGTCGGCTGGCAGTTCCATGTGGAGCAGCAGTTCAGAAAGCACCTGCTTGCCGATTAAGCCGTCTTCAGCGATTTCGGTGGCGTCCTCAATCTCCTGTACCAGGATCAGGTCTTCATCGGTGTCTTCGTAGTCGTCGTCATGATCGCCCGAGTCGTCAACCTCAACAGTGGGGCTGGGTGGCCTCAGCAGCTTCAGACGTACACGCGCCTGACGCGCACCGATGCCGAATACGCCGCGACTTGGTTCTTCCAGAACCTCGACCAGCACATCATTTACTTCAACGCCAAGCTCTTTGAGTCCGGTGGCGACAGCAGCTTCAACATCTTCACCGGTCGCCTCTACGGAGTCTTTAACATCCATTTTCTATCATCCTAGGTGCGTTTCTTCATCTTTTGATTTTTCTTACTGGTGGCTCGCTGAGCAGGTTGTGCCGGTGCGCCGGGGGTTTTGCCGTTGGTCGGTGCGGCTTTGCGATTGGTTTTGGCTTTGGCACCAGCCGGAATCGGGGCCGCTTTACCTTCGACAATTTTAGGTTGTTCTTGCTTCTGCTGCTGCTTTTTTTCCTCTTCTGGAACACGGCCAATCAGCCGACCCCATTCGGCCCGGCCCATCAGCGTGTACTGAACGATACCCACCAGATTCGAGACAACGAAATAAATCGACAGGCCAACAGAAAACGACAGTGAGAAGAAACCAAACATCAAGGGCATGATGGTGGTCATGGTGCGAGTCATCTGCGCCGCCTGATTGGCTCCGCCGTCACCATCCGACGGTGGTGTGGGAATGGTCAGACGCGATTGCAGCCATGTGGTTGCCATCACCATCAGCGGCAGCAAAAGCGCATAGGTTGGGTTATCGGTGGGTGCCAGCGTCAGGTCCATACCGACCCACATGTTGTTCATAGGAACGAGATGGTCCAGTCCGGGTAGCAGCAGACGGCCACTGAGGTCGATAAGCTGGTAGGGTGTCCCGGCCAGACCATGAATGATCGCTTGATAGAGGGCGAGCAAGATGGGTAGCTGGATGAACAAGGGCAAACAACCGCCCAGCGGGTTGATGCCATATTCCTTGTACATCTGCATCTGGGCCTGGGCCAGCTTCTCGCGGTCGTTCTTGTATTTCTCTTGCAGCTTCTTCAGTTCAGGCTGAAGTTCCTGCATTGCCTTTGCTGACTTCTGCTGGCTAATCATCAACGGTGAAGTCGCCAGACGGATCATCACCGTCAGAACCGCTATCGCCAGGACGATGTTGTTGCCGAAGATATCGTACAACAGCGTTAAAACGGTGATAAACGGGTTAATAATCAAATCCCACATGCGGTTTCCTCTGCTATCGCTCGTAAGTCCAGCGCGGTGCGCCGTCCAGGGTGAAGGCGACTAACGTCTTTGATCCCTTGGTTGAACTGACGAGGACCAGGGTTTCGTCCTCTCGCTCCATTAACACGATGTCCGACAGGATTTCGGCGTCAATATCCTGTTCGATTAACTCACTACCGTCGCTGCGTTGCAGCCAGAATACCTTGCCGTCACGGGCTGCGGCGATGACGTAATTCTCAGTTGCGACTGGACCCGACCGGAACCCATCGGAGTCGGTGTCGGTCCGCCACAATTCGGCCAGATTGGCGGTTGTATCCAGGGCATAGACGCTGCCGCCGAGATCGGTGATATAGAGAACATCGTCATAAATGACGGGTGAACCCCATACCCAGTCGCGGGTTTTGTACTCAGCCAGAATTTCACCGTCTGTCGAAACCTCGAAGACTTCGCGGGTGATCGTCCCCAGATAGAAGCGGTCATCCTGATGAAGTGGTTGGGCTGCAATGGCACCACCGACATCCACGCTCCAGATTTCCTCGCCGGTGCTGGCATCCAATGCTGTGAAATAGTGGTCCATGCGTGGTACATAGAGTACCCCATCTGCGTAGATGGGTGTACCCCAGATGCCACGTTCGGTTTCATAGACCCAGACCTGTTCCAGTGTCTCCAGGTCATATGCCACCACATTTTTCTCAGAGAAGGGCAAAAAGACCAGCCCATCGCCGGTCGGTGTTTCTGCGATGATGTGGCCGTCAATGCTGATCCCGGTTGGGTTGTCGATGCACGAACCGGATCGATTAGATAGACAGGCGTTTTGTAGATTGGCGGTGAATAGCCGGAAATTGTAGTCAGCGATGAGTACGACGTCGTTGTCTAACTGAACCGGGGTTGTAAAAAACTGTGATCCCGTGTCGCTACCGTCAATTACCCAGCGACGCGGACTGTTATTTTCATCGGTTCGTATCTGACCTTCGCTGTCGCGCAGTTGAGACGGGACACCGTTAGCAGGGTCAATCAGGACGATCTGGTCATTGTAGGCAACCATCACGTTGTCATCAACAACGCTGATATCGGCCCAGGATACCCCCATGCGCCGAGGAACACAGGCCACTGCGACCAGTGCCAGAATGAGCGCCACCAAAAGCATGCGGCGGCGTGCAGAAGTAGCTCGGTTCAACAATCACTCCTTTTTGGGAGGAACAGGATCATACCCACCAGGGTTGAAAGGATGACAGCGCGAGATGCGCCGCATGCCCAACCATGTCCCTCGTATAACACCGTGAATCTGAATGGCTTCATACGTATAATGCGAACAACTGGGATAAAAGCGGCAGCTATTGGGCAGCAAAGGCGAGATAAATTTCTGATAGAAGCGGATAAGGCCCAGTGCGAGCCATTTCATTGCGTTTCCTCGTTAACTATAAGACCGGCACGCTCCAATGTCTTATGCACGGCATCCTGTATGCTGGCAAATGGTTGTCCGACACCGGGATAACGAGCGATAAAAATGACATCATAGCCGGGTGTGAGTTTTAGATGTAGCAGGCGGACTGACTCACGAAACAGCCGACGGATGCGATTGCGTTTGACGGCATTGCCCAACCGCTTTGGTGTGATAAACCCATAGCGGTTGTGGGGCAGACCGTTGGCCGCCAGACTCAGGACTACGAATGAATGCCGGAAAACCTGGCCTTCCTCGCGCAGCCGTTTGAAGTCCTCAGCCCGGCGCAGTCGTTCCATCGCACGCTTAAGAAGCGTTCCAGTTCACCTTTTTGACGTGATTCGGCGTTACCGCCAGGTCGTGCCGGCCTTTTTTGCGGCGGGCCTGAAGCACAGCACGTCCACCGCGAGTCTGCATCCGCTGGCGAAAACCGTGTACTCGCTTGCGGCGGCGGATTTTTGGCTGCCATGTTCTCTTAGTAGACATTGAGACATTCCTCGATTTTACGACAATGGTGTTCAGTATATCGTAGATAAAATACGTAGTCCAGGGGCGTTACGTTGCTATAATGGGGGAGCAAAGTGATTGAAATGTGGTAAAACCAATGACCAGAATAGCAGCGCAAATTTCGCATGAACTCCATTTGAAATTGGCCCAGATCCAGACGACCATTGACCTGCTGGATGCGGGCAACACGGTACCCTTCCTGGCACGTTATCGTAAAGAAGCGACCGGCAACCTGGATGAGACTCAGATTCGCCAGATTGGTGAATCGCTGGAACGGCTGCGGGCGTTGGCTGAGCGGCGCGAGACCATCCTGGCGACGATTGAACAGCAGGGCCGGCTCACGCCAGAGCTAAAATCACGCATCCAAGAAGCGGAGACGCTGACGGCTCTGGAGGACCTGTACCAACCGTATCGACCGAAGCGGCGAACACGGGCGTCGGTGGCGCGTGAGCGGGGCCTGGAGCCGCTGGCGCAGTTGATCCTGGCGCAGGCGCATGTACGCGAGCCGCTCGACGTGCTGGCCCGTCCGTATATCAGTGGTGAGGTTCCCACTGCCGACGGTGTGTGGCAGGGCGCACGCGATATTGTGGCCGAGACGATCAGCGACGACCCCGATGTACGCGGGTCGGTGCGCGACAAAGCACTGCGCTATGGCGTATTGGTGAGCGAAAAGCTGAAGGCCGCGAATGACGAAAAAGCGGTCTACGAACATTACTATGATTTCCGCCACCGGCTCGTCAGCATCCGCCCCTATCAGGTGTTGGCGATCAATCGCGGTGAGACGGAAAAAATTCTGCGGGTGAAAGTCGAGGTCGAGGACCGCGACTGGCTCGATCCTATTCATGCCAGCTATCGTCCTGACCGGCGGTCGCCGCTGGCGGAGCAGTTGGAACTGGCGATTGAGGATGGGGCCAGTCGTCTGCTGCTGCCCGCCATTGAGCGTGATGTGCGGCGCAGTTTGAGCGAAAAGGCAGAAGCGCACGCCATCCAGGTTTTCGCCGACAACCTGCGTGGACTGCTCAGCCAACCGCCTCTGGTTGACCGTGTGGTTCTCGGTCTGGACCCGGCATACCGCACCGGCACCAAGATGGCGGTAGTAGACACCACTGGCAAGGTGCTGGAAACCGGCACCATCTATCCCCACGCACCGCAGAATCGCTGGTCGGAGGCACTGAAAACGCTGCGACAGCTTATCGAGCATCACAAAATTTCGTTGATCGCCATCGGCAATGGTACGGCTTCGCGGGAGACGGAGCAGCTTGTGGCTGAACTCACGCGGGAACTGGACGGGGTACATTACCTGATGGTCAATGAGGCCGGTGCCAGCGTCTACAGCGCCAGCCCCCTGGCGAAATCCGAGCTGCCGGACCTGGATGTGAGCATTCGCGGCGCGGTTTCCATCGCCCGTCGCGTGCAGGACCCGCTGGCCGAACTGGTCAAGATTGATCCGAAGTCCATCGGAGTCGGTCTGTACCAGCATGATGTGGACCAGAAGCAGTTGTCTCAGTCGCTTGAGACGGTCGTGGAAAGTGTCGTCAATCAGGTTGGCGTGAATGTGAATACAGCTTCGGTAGCTCTGCTGACCTATGTCGCCGGGATCGGCCCCAAACTGGCACAAAATATCGTCATACAGCGTGACAAAGACGGCGCGTTTGGGGAGCGTAAGGCGCTCAAAAGCGTCTCCGGACTGGGGCCAAAAGCGTTCGAGCAGGCGGCGGGATTTCTGCGTATCCGTGATGGTCGCAACCTACTGGATGCCAGCGCCATCCACCCGGAAAGCTACGGTGTGGCGGAGGCGGTGCTTGATCGTGCCGGTCTGCGCCTGGATACACCACCCGAAGAGCGCGAACCGGTATTGCAGGGACTCAAAATGCAAATCGTGGAACTGGCGCGGGATTTGCATACGGGTGTGCCGACGTTGAGCGACATCTTCGAGCAGTTGGTGCGTCCGGGCCGTGATCCGCGTGAGGATGTCCCCGTGCCGGTCCTGCGCAGCGATGTGCTGTCTATGAGCGACCTCAAAACGGGCATGGTGCTGAGCGGTACGGTGCGGAATGTGGTCGATTTTGGTGCATTTATCGACATTGGTGTCAAGCAGGACGGTCTGTTACATCGCAGCCAGATTCCGCGAGGTGAGCGTTTGACTGTTGGCAACGTGCTGGACGTCAGCATCCTCAACGTGGATGAGGAGCGCGGTCGCATCGGCCTGGGGTGGGTGTGATAGAATGGATTCAAGGTATGTGGGAATAGGATGGGATTGTTATGGCTGTAAACCGTGTGAAGACAAAGATAGCCGACTTTCAGGCGTTCATAGAACAGCACCCAGATCGCTTTTTTGAACTCATCAACGGAGAAATTGTCGAAATCATGCCATCTGGTTTATATAGTTCCGAAATCGCTGCCAATATCATTTTCCTGTTTAAATACTATTTGATGAATGATGATATTGGGCGCGTAACGACCGAACAAGGTGGTTACACGATTGATGACGAGAATGTCTTTGCGCCAGATGTGTCATTTATCCGTTATGAGCGTTTGGCAAACCTACCGGATTCCTTTGGCCCTATCCCACCGGATATCGCGGTCGAAGTTGTCTCTCCCTCTGACCTGACGAATAAGAAGGCACGTATCCAGATCAAGCTGGAGAAATATCTCGCGGCGAAGATACCGCTGTTATGGTATATCTATCCCGACCGGAAACAAGTCGATGTGTATCAGCACGGTCAGTTTGTCGCAACTGTCGGCATCGACGGTGTGCTGGATGGCGGTGATGTACTGCCCGGTTTCAGTCTCCCCGTCGCCGAAATATTCCCCCGTCCACGCTAATCGACCATGTATCGCCGGATGCGCTCTTGATCGACTCGATGGTAGGTGTCAAAGCGAACTGGCGGTTGGCTGTAATCCAAGTCTGCACTATATAGCCCGCGCTCAAAGGTTGTGTTGTAGATCGCACCCATGTCCACCGGGAGGATGTCGTTATCGTTAAGCGGGATGTCTACCTGCGGGATAGCGGCACCGACTTCGAACTGGCGGGCAACTGCAAAACCCTGTTCTGGGTCCGGTCGGGGATCAATCACAACGATTCGATAGGGGAATGCGCCGGGTTCGGATCGGGTGTAATCTGGTAGGCGGCTGAAGGTCGGGGATGTCTGGTGCAGATAGTCGATTTCAACAAAGACGATACCGGCTTCGATCACCTGCTGCCGTTTGTCACGGTAGAGGGCATAACTGCTATGTGGCGGCTTGTTGGACGGTGACAGCAACTCGATCCAGACTACCGGATCGCCACGATCAGCGCGTGAATAGATTTGAACGGCACGGAAATAGCCCTGCTCGTCCGTGTTCAGCAGTTCGGGAATCGGGAGTACCAGGTCCTGATGCTGAACCGATGTGGGTTGGCTGACCATAGGACTGCGGTACAGTGGATCG